>JAJOKQ010000088.1 GCA_021129785.1 Clostridiales bacterium
TGTGCAAATAAGCCTTCAAATTAAAATTCCTGGAAAACTAAACTTAATTCCATTATACAGTGTTTTAAGTAAAATAGTAGGAATAAATTACGTTGTTTGGGATGAGGTTGTTGTAATACGAGATAATAAAATTAGTATATAGTTGGTGGAATTGATAAGGAAAAAAGCAGGTCCTAATTTGTCACCTTAAAAGAAACGCAATGAAGTCGAATTCTTTAATAAATAAAGATGATTAAGTAGAGACTACATAGTGTTAAGAAAGGCGGGGGGGTGTTTTGGTTACAAATAAGATTTTGATTATTCAATCAACAGTTAATAAATCGTGTTTCAAAAGAGACTTGCTTAGAAAGTACGGGTACCAAGTAATAAGGAGAAGAATTGAGCGTGAGTTGATAGCAACAATAGTAGAACTAAAGCCTCATTTAATATTGTTAGATATCTTTTGTGGAGATGATAAGACGCTACAAATGCTCGAAAAAATAAGAAGTGATCAGAGGATCAATAAGAGTTTAGTGATTGCATGCATAAACAAAGACGATATATGTCGTAAAGAAAAATTCATAAGTCTTGGAATTAATGATTATGTAGAAGTGGGATTCTATGATAGCGAGTTAATGTTAAAGATAAAAAACCAACTTGAAATATACAATATGCGCTGTAATATTGATTTATCAAGGAAAGCCTTAGAGGAAAGTCTACACACTATCAAAGATCAAAAAAAAGAATTAGAGAATAATCTTGCTTTAGCAGCTAAAATTCAGGAAGCTTTAATACCAAAAACACTAGGTAGCATTCCAAATTGTTCCTTCTCATGGTATTTTCAACCATCAGGAAGAGTAGGTGGTGATCTATTTGATGTGTTTATGCTTGATGGAAATCATATGGGTCTATACATGATAGATGTTATGGGGCATGGTGTAGTTTCTTCGATGTTGGCAGTTGCATTATCAGAATTTTTCATTTTAGATCTTGATAGAGATTCGCCTTTGAAAAAAAAGACAAATAATGAGCCATACTATAAAATTACTTCTCCGGTGAAAGTAATAGAGTATTTAAATAGAAGATTTACATTTGATAAGTATAATTTGTATTTCACAATTTGTTATATGGTATTAAATACGAATACAGGAATGCTAAGATATGTGCGTGCAGGTCATCCGCCTCCAATTTTAGTGGAAAATGATGAAAACATTATAGAATTAAGCGGGTATGGAACCCCAATTGGTTTTGAATTAAATGAGGAGTATGAAGAAATAGAGATACAGTTGAAGCCAAATGAAACAGTAATTGTGTACACAGATGGTTTGACTGAGATAGAAGATGAAGAGGGAAATAGACTAGATTACGATGGAGTGAAGAATTATGTGAAGAAAGAACTACAATTTTCTAAGCATCACTTGACATCGGGTCTAAAAAAAATGGCAAGAAATCAATATATACTTAAGGACGATGTATCGATACTTGAGTTTAAATGGGAAAAACAGTTAGGAGGGAGTTAAATTGATAGAAAAAAAACTAGTAATAGGGAATGAAATAGGGCTTAAAGCGAGAACAGCTAGTATGCTGGTAAGGGAAGCAACTAAGTATAAAGCTGAGAGTATTATAGTGAAAGATGGCGATGAATACGACTGTAAGAGTATTATGAACATTCTAACCATGAGTGCGAAAAAAGAGGAAGAAGTTTTGCTTAAAGTTGAAGGACCAGATGAGAAAATTGCAATGAAAAACTTAGAAATGTTAATAACAAAAAATACTGAATACTAGCATTTCACTTCGAGGAGGAATAATGTGAAAAGAGATTTGGAAGAATTATTTAGAGATTCATTATTATACTTTTTACCAACGTGGACTCATACGAAAGAAATATTAGTGAGTTTGCTCGAATCACAAAAATCAATAAAGTTTGTTTCGCTTGTTGCTGTAGATTTAGGTGGAAACAGTACTGATGAAAAAATTCCTATTTCGTTGCTTATTAAAGATACAGAAGCTTTTTTAAGTTCGGGAGTGCAGACAGATGGATCTAGCGTTGTATTGCCAATAATAGCGACTTTGAATGATGCGAAAGTAGACATTATCCCAGACGTAAATGTAACATGGTATGTAGATTATAACTATGAAAACCTTGATAAGAAAACTGGGTTGCCAGTAGGAACACTAAGAATACCTTCATTTTTGAAATATAAATCAGAGTTTGTAGGGTCAAGAGCTGTACTGAATAGGGCAGAGAAATATTTTTCTAATGAAATAGTATCATTATTTGAAAAAAACATACATTTAAGGGAAGAATTCGGAATAATAAATTCTGAAAAAATCGAAAGAGTTCTAATGACTACAGCAACTGAGTTAGAATTTTGGGTTAAAACTCCTGAGGACATGGCAGATGAAGAAAAACTTACCACATCGCAGATGTTAAAAGAGCAGTATTGGAAAAAAACGAAAGGTTTTGTAAGAACTGCGTTAGAAGAAGCAATGATCTTATTAGAGAAGTATGGTTTTGAACCAGAGATGGGACATAAAGAAGTAGGTGGTGTTACAGCCAAGATAGGCATAGGCGGGAAACAAAACCATGTTATGGAGCAACTTGAGATAGATTGGAAATACAATACAGCATTGTTGAGTGCAGATAATGATTTGTTCGTTAGAGAATTTATCGAAGAAATTTTTGAAAAACATGGATTAGAAGTTACCTTTAGAGCGAAACCGATAGAAGGTGTGGCAGGGAGCGGAAAACATACCCACATGGGTATGGCAGTGCGCCTTGATAATGGTAGAATAATTAATATTATTACGGCAAAAGATGTACGAAAAGATTTTATGAGTACAATTGGATGGGGTTCTTTAATGGGGCTTTTGAAAAATTACGAAGTAATTAATCCATTTGTCAGTGCTACTAATGATGCTTTTAATCGTTTAAAGCCAGGTTTCGAAGCGCCTGTTTGTATTGTAGCTTCAGTAGGGCATAATGTTGAGACTCCTTCGAGAAATAGAACAGTTTTAGTTGGATTAGTAAGAGATATTGAGATCCCTTTAGCCACAAGATTTGAGTTAAGATCGCCAAACCCTGAATCAAACACTTACTTATATGTAGCAGCATCATATTTAGCCATGTTAGAAGGTATTAGATACGCTGTAAACAATAAATTGTCTAGTGAAGAATTGGAAAAAGAGTTTTCAAAGGCTCCTGGTGAAAAGACTGATTATCTTGAAAAATCAAGAATGTACCGCAGTGAAGAAGATGTATTTGACGATTATTCTAGTGAAGAGAGAAATATTTTGTTTGCTAACCCACCAGTAACAGTGTGGGGTAATTTAAAAGAATTTGAAAATAATCCGGTCAAAGAAAAAATTCTTTTGAGTGGTGGTGTTTTTAGTGAAAAAATTATTAAATCCTATAAAAAAGCCATGCTTGAACAATGGATTACTGAATTAATAGGTAGAATAATTCCAATTAATATGGATATAGTAAGAAGATGCGTGAAGATTCAACAAAGTAGCGGAGAAACTGATATAGATATAAGTAATTGGGAGAAAGTAAATTCGCTTAGGAATTATTTAATGAAAGATACATTTGAAGTGAAATCATTGTTTACTAAGCTAAAAGAAGCTTTGAAAGAAGAAGATTATGATCTCGCTGCATCCTTGCAAATTGAAATGTCTGATATGATAGCAGAAATAAAATTAGCATATACTTGTTATAGAAGAAATCTATTTGAAATAGTTAATGGGATTTGATTTCCTTTGAGAAATATTAATTACTAAGATTTTTTAGTTGTTTTAGAATTAAAATATAGGGTATAATTAATATGTTGAAATAAAATTAGGAAGGAGAGATAAAATGTACTGGAGAGAATTGAGAAATAAACTAGAAGTATTAGCAGAACTTGCTGATTCAGAAAGATTGCGCAATATAAAAAAAGAGGAAAGAAGAAAAGGATATGCAAATGGATTAGTTATAGGCGCTGTTATTGGTGGAGTAATTGGTATTTTATTTGCACCAGACAAAGGTGAAACTACTAGGCGCAAAACGAAAGAAGAGATAAAAAGAGCGAGTGACATTATAAGCATTCATTGTAGTGAAGGAAGAGAAAAAGTGTCTGATTTATATGAAGAGAGTAAAGAAATTCTTGTTGAAAAGGCAGAGGCAATTAAAAGTAAAATGAAGAATACAAGCAGTGAAGGAATCTTAGTAGTTGAAGACGAGGAACTTGTGATAAGTGATAAAGAATAGTAAGAAAGGCGGAGGAGTATGTATATTCCAGTTGAATTATTGTGGGGAATTTTGGTGAGTGTTGGAGCTGTAGCGATGGTACTCCTTGCAAAACTGTTGTTTAAATTACATAGTATTGTTAGTAGAATAGAAGGATTATTAATAAACAATGAAAAAAATATTGATGACTCAGTTGAGCAGATTCCAAAGATACTAAAAAACATTGAAGAAATAACTAACATAACTAATGAAGAATTAGAAAATGTTCAAGAAAAAATTCATGAAGTTGGATCCAAATTGACTGGTGTAGCGGCTACAGCGCAAAATGTAGCAGATAATTTTGTGATGCCCGCTAGAGAGATATTAGGGTTAGTGAGTATTGCAAGAAAATTTTTCAAAAAAAAGAAAAAGAAATTATGGTGATGAGATTTGTCATGAATAAAGAGCAGATACACCTTTGGTTAGCATCATTAGAAAATAAATTATAATATTTAAAAAAAAAGTGTTGACAATGACATCAAGACGTGATAAATTATACAATGAAAAAGAAATTGTTTTAGGAGGAAATTAAATGAAAAATGGTACTGTGAAATGGTTCAACTCGGAAAAAGGATTTGGGTTTATCTCTGTAGAAGGTGAAGATGATGTATTCGTACATTTCTCTGCAATTCAAGCTGATGGTTACAAATCTTTAGAAGAAGGACAAAAAGTAGAGTTTGAAGTTGTTGAAGGCCCTAGAGGTTCTCAAGCAGCTAATGTTACGACAATATAATCGTTAGTTTGATAAACTAAATTATTAATGTAATACGATTATAGATTAATCACCCTGTAATAAGGGGTGATTTTTTATTGAGTTTGTGTAATAATATATAAACATCTAATTTAATAGATGCTCTGAATAATTTTCTTAAAAGACAAAATAATAAAATTAAAAGAATCGAAGGAGAATGAAATGAAAAAAACTCAAATCAAAGACTTTAAGGAGTTTAGTGAACTGCCAATAACTGAGAACGTTTTGAGAGTTATTAAAGAATTAGGTTATGAATCGCCAACCCCAATACAAGCACAAGCTATGCCACGAATTTATCAAGGTGAAGATGTTATTGGACAAGCCCAAACGGGAACAGGAAAAACTGCTGCTTTCTCAATTCCATTAACTGAGAGAGTAGAAAGAAATGAAAACAGTGTGCAGATTTTAGTTTTAACACCGACTAGAGAATTAGCAGTACAGGTAGCTGATGAGATACGAAAATTTTGTAAGTATATGCCAGGAACAAAATCCTTGGCAATATATGGTGGGCAACCAATTGACAGGCAAATTAAGGCACTAAAACAGGGAGTTAAAATTGTAGTAGGTACACCAGGTAGAATTATTGATCATGTTAGAAGAAGAACTTTAAAATTAGGGGCAGTGAAATCTCTAGTTCTAGATGAAGCAGATCAAATGCTTGATATGGGATTCTTAGAGGATATTGAAACAATTCTTAACGAAACACCAAATACTAGACAAACTCTAATGTTTTCTGCGACGATTCCAAGAGAGATTGAAATAATTGCTAAAAAATACATGAAACAACCCCAAAAAATTAAAGTTGTTCATAGAGAATTAACAGTCCCACAAATTGAGCAGTATTTCTTTGAGGTAAAACCACATAGAAAGATTGAATCGCTATGTAGGATACTAGACATGGAGAAAAAAGAACTAGGAATGATATTTTCTAACACAAAGAGAAATGTTGATGAGTTAGTTGAAAAATTGCAAAGTAGAGGTTACTCAGCTGAAGGTATACATGGTGATATGAAACAGAGTCAAAGAGACAGAGTGATGAAAAAATTTAGAGATAGAACAATTGATTTATTGATAGCGACGGATGTTGCTGCAAGAGGAATTGATGTTGAGAATGTTTCTCTTGTTGTTAATTATGATGTTCCTGAAAATTTTGAGTATTATGTTCATAGAATTGGCAGAACGGGACGAGCAGGTAACGTGGGATTAGCATATACTTTAGTTGCATCGAGGCAAATAAGAACGCTAAAAGCACTCGAAAAGTATATTAAAGTTAAAATTACAAGAAAAGAAATTCCATCAATAAATGCTATTGTTGAGAAGCAAAGAGATCATATCTCTAAAGAAATTTTTTCAGTTGTAGAAAAAGGTGGACTTACAGAGCATATAAACATGATTGAAAGAATGTCAGAAGAGTATAATTCTATCGAAGTAGGTGCTGCAATCTTAAAAATGTATATAGAAAAAAACACATCTATTTCAGCACAAACAGACGAAGATTTGTCAGTTAAAACAGAAGAAGTTGACTATGATATGGTTAGAATATTTATTAGTGTTGGTAAAAATCATGGAATACAGGTTAGGCACATTGTGGGTGCAATTACTGCTGAAGCTAACATTAGAGGGAAATCAGTAGGTTCAATTGAGATTTATGACAAATTTACTTTCGTAGAAGTATCTAGAAAGCATTC
This sequence comes from Clostridiales bacterium, assembly GCA_021129785.1. Classification (GTDB taxonomy): domain Bacteria; phylum Bacillota; class Clostridia; order Peptostreptococcales; family NVVX01. The sequence goes on from JAJOKQ010000088.1 coordinate 6,686, forward strand.
AAGCAAAGTCATTAAGGCGTTGAACGGAACGAGGCTTAAAGGCAGAAGAGTAAGTGCAGAAATTGCTAACAAGAAAGCTGGAAGCCATAAAAAGGTAATAACAAATAAGACACAATTGATAAAAACATAACTCAAACTACTTGATGCACGAAAATAACTGGTTAGTTTAATGTTTATATACTTTAAAAAGGGGAGTTTTTTATGTTTAGAGCTATTTTGAAGTTTATTGCTTTTCTAATTGCATGTGTTGTTGTTGCAATTGCAGCAGGAACTGTAAGTTTTATGCATTTCTCGGATGGCGATAGTATTTCCTTTAGAGATTTAGAAAAACTAGAAAAAATTGAAGAAACTATCAAGGATGTAAGTGAAGAACAAGAAATTATAGCCCAACCAGATGTAAGGACAAATATTTTAATATCGAGTATTGAAAAAGGCGAAAGTGATGTAATTTTAGTAGCTTCAATTGAACATAATAAAAGAGAAATTGATATTATTTTTATTCCCAGAGACACGTTTTTTAAATTTCAGGGCGGAGTAGCTAGGAATGTAGATAAACTAAAAGATGTTTATGGAACTCTGGGAATTGAAGGTCTCACTGAAGCGGTAGAAGGTGTATTACAAGGCATGGTGATAGACCACTATATAACCATTGATTATAAGGGATTTATAGATATAGTTGACTCAATTGGTGGTGTCGCAGTACAAATTGACGAAAGAATGTTTTATGTAGATTCACAAGAGACTCCACCGTTGATTATTGATTTTGCACCAGGCAATCACACTTTAAACGGTAAAGATAGTTTGAAATATATAAGATATATTAGCGGTAGCGTTGTAAATGCTGCTTCCCGTGAAGATGATTTAGGTAGAATTTCTGCTATTAAGAATTTTGTAGAAGAAGCGATAAAAAAGTCTTTTACACTCAGACTACCAGTAGTTGCTAAAACCGCGCTTAAACATGTAAATTCAGACTTAGATGATGTAACCATAGCATCTTTGATAGCAGTTGTTACTAGAGTAGACTATAAGGACATTCGAATCCATACTTTGCCGGGACGTTTTACAGGAAATAATTTTTTTGTTCATGAGCGTGAAAAAACTAAAGTTTTGCTAAAAGAGCTTTTGTAGACTATTGAAACTTTCTCTGATTTAGCTTTTGTTTTCGCTGTTTTTACAAAATTAATTATTGTAAAAAGTAATTCACACTTCCTCTTATTATTAGACATATTATAAAAATAGATACGAATCTAATTTGTCTATCTATTATGTTTTAGAGTCAAGACTCCCACTTCTTCAATTGGGAATTTCCAAGGGGGTAGAATCCCGGCTCTTCGATGTTCAGCATAGCTGGACGAGTTCACTACTTAGTCGCGGTGGTAGCGGTTGTTTGGGAGGACTCTTTGATGATAACTTAATACTTATTTG
>JAJOKQ010000083.1 GCA_021129785.1 Clostridiales bacterium
TAATTGAGTAGGTGCAATATTAAAAGCAGCTACGCATGCGTCAATATTTCCATTTTTCCCAGCATGTGCGATTCCTCTCAAGTTACCCATAACTACTATATTGCCATTTGCTATTATTTCTGCTCCGGGATTCACATCTCCAAAAATTACAATGTTTCCTTCATAATATAGCCTCTGTCCTGATCTAATAGTCTTATGAATAAATTTTGTAGCTCCTTCTACTATTCCACTAAAAAAAGCTTCTTCAGTTGTATCAAGAGGTTCTTCCCTTATGATGTTAATATCATATTTTTCCGATATTAAACTTTCTAATTCTCTTTTTTCTTCATTCGTTATAATGCTACTTTGTATTTCTAGCATGTTAGCTCCTTTAAAAAAAGAGCTTGATTTGTCCAGTTTTTCCATCATTTTCATTTTGATTGATTTGTAATCAGTTTTGCTATCTATATGCACAAAAATCCCTTTTTTCGTGCCCTTAAACTCAATTATACTATCTAGAGACATATTAAACTCCTCTCCGCCTTAAATACTACCACTATATAATTCTGCATTAAACATAAAAATCCTTCTAAATTTCACAAAAAAATGTTTTGTCATACAATAATACTATCTTCTTAGTATATTTTCGTTCAATCTACGCCCTTCATTTTCTAATAAATTCAGTCCCATATGCTCAGCGACAATTTCTCTAAATATTGGAGCAGCAAACCCTCCAGAACCACCTTGGAAAATCAGTACCGAAATTGCAATTTCTGGATCTTGATAGGGTGCAAAACCTGTATACCAAGCAAAGTCATCGTACTCCTCTTTAAATTGATTAATTATTTGGTTCGTTACGCTAGGATTCAATAGCCTTATCGCTTGTCTCATAGTTGATGCTTCGTCTTCGTATTTACCTTCATTTTCTTCGACTAGTTCTGCCATCTTCCCTCTAACTTCAATTTCATCTAGATTAAAGTGTTTTAAATTGTTGAGCAAATAATCTACTTCATTAATTGGAGGTATAAATCCCGATTTTTGTGCTGTTCCTGTTTTACCTGCCACATCTACTGGTAAATTCGTAAAGTACCTTCTTGCAGTTCCACTTTCATTAACTTGGAACATTCCGTGGTTGATTATTGCTAAATTTTCTTCATCCTCAAATACAATCCTATCAATTAGTTTAGGCTCAAACTCGTGTAATACTTCTCCCCTATGATTTTGTATTCTTCTCAAAATACTTGTTTCCATTCTATAACCACCATTGGCTAATATTTCCATAAATTTATTCATCTGTAGCGGTGTATACGCGTGTTCTCCTTGACCGATTGAAAAATTAAGACTATCTGCTGTAGTCCACTTTGCAAAATTAAAATAATCAAATTTGATTACATCAGTATACTCATTTGCCTTATCCAGTGCAAAACCTAAAGATAATAGTCTGTTTACGATAGTTCCTCTTGAAGGGTTGGCTTGGGTCCAGCTTACAATTTCTTCGATTATTTCCTCTATTCTCTCTAAGCTAACTTCATTTTCTAGATTAAAATCATCGGGTGTTATCCTTCTTCTAAGATCTCTACTTAATAGTGTTTTAGTCGTTCTTAATTTGTTTTCAATTGATGGAATACCTCCTGATCTTTCTCTAGGAACATCAATTTCAATTCCAGTCCTATCATTAAGTCCAAATTTGTGTGTAAGCTCTAATATAGCATAAACATCAATATCAAACGGGAGAGTTTTCTTCGCACCAAAATCAAATCCTGCACCTAGTGAGTAGAAAAAGAAATTGTTCGAGTCAGCAATAGCTTCGACAATATTTTGTCGTCCCATTGTTCCTCTGCTCTGATTCCAAAGCCAGTTACCAAATGTACGATTGCCAATTTCAACAAATCCTCTATCTAAAATCTTGAAATCCGGACTCATTCCTCTCTCAAGTGCAGCTAACCCAACGATCATCTTATATGTTGAACCGGGCTGCACTGCTGTACTTAAAGCTATGTTAGCAAGAGGTCTTGGTGCCAACAAATCTCTTTCATTTTCTGGCTTCAAACTTCTCCAATCTCTGGTGCTTATACCAGTTGCAAATAGATTCGGATCGAACGCAGGATAATTAGCTAATGCTAAGACTTCCCCAGTTTTTATATCAGTAACAACTACTGATGCTGAGTTGGCATTTTCCCTTACCCCCGCTCTTGAAGAATAAAGTAAATCTCTTCCCCATTGCGTTTCGAATATTCCTCCTACTTGAATAGTTTCTAGCACTTCTTGTAGAACCTTCTCTGCCTTCATCTGCAAGTTTAAATCAATCGTTAAATAAATTGTATCTCCTATTATAGGATCTTCACGTTTTGTCACGCTTTGAAGTCTTCCTCTAGAATCAACAATTACTTCTTGAAAACCATCTTGTCCTTTTAAGTTCAGTTCAAAACTATGCTCAATTCCTGTCTTCCCAATTAAATCTGTTCCCCTATACCCGAGTTCATTTATAAACTTATCTATTTCATGTTGTTGTGATATTTTACCTATAAAACCAATAACATGAGATGCAAGTTCTCCATGTGGATAGTGTCTGACAGGTTCAACTACAATATTCACTCCCGGGAAATCATAAATATTTTCTTCTATGTCAATTACAGATTGCCTAGATATATCATGTGCTACTTCTACAGGCCTGTACTGCAAAAATCCTTGTTTTCTTAATTGCTCTCTAATTACCATAATTTTTCTAGCATCACTGTCTGAAAATAATTCAGGGATTCTATATACATGATTTTTCACGTGCTGAAATGCATCAAAAGCTGAAATCTCAAAATCATTAATCCTATTAGTAGCTAGCCACTCTTCTTTTCTCATTTGATCAATAAATTTCCACGTTCTGATAGATATTGGCACAGTCAAATTAGGAACTCTAAGTAACTGTTGTTGCGCTTTAACTGGGTTTGTCTCTACAATCCCGTAACGCTCTAGCATAATATTAAAAGACTCTTTAGCGGATAAATCAGCATGAATATCATGCCTATATTTCCATTCACTAATTTCTATATCGTAAATAAAATCAAAGTCTCCATTTTCGCTAATAATTATCGGAAACTCATCTTCATATGTGTCCCCGTTTTTTTCCAATATTCTAACAATGTCTAGCGACACTCCATTAATTTTTTCATCAACAACTTCATTTTTGATTACTTGCACCGTAAAACTTGGTCTGTTTCCTGCTATTAAGCGCCCATATCTATCTCTTATCTCGCCCCTTGGCGCAGTCAAAGGAATATTCTTGAAAATCCTATTCTCTGACATTTTTCTATATTCTTCCCCTTCAACAATCATCAAAGACGCTAATCGTAGCACGACAATCAAAAATAACAACATGAAAACAAGAGTTATTACATTATACCTATTTTTTAGTTTTTTTGGAGTCATCACTCATCATCTTCTCTCAAGTAATAATTTCATCTGCTAACACAAAGGTGTAAGAAACACCCCGTTGCCACCTAGTAATATTCTTTTTTCATTATTTTAGAATTAATTAGCTTAGTTAGATAAATATATATTGGAATAGATAAAACAAGATTATATGGCATCTCCACTATGATAGACTTTCTAAACAACAATAAGACTTCGGTAGTAAAGCCTAAAAAATAAATAAAAAATAAATTTATGCATGCGTTTAAAATAGTTGATATTGCAGTTAATAAAATAGGTGTTATGATGTTTTCCTTTATTATTTTCTGACTCATCATACCTATAAAATATCCTGTAAGCATGTATGCAAGTGCATTCAGGCCTATTGCTCTACCAAATATCACATCTTGTATTAATCCCGCAATCACACCAATAACTGCACCCTTGTTTTTCCCAAAATGTACTGCAAATGTGATTATTATAATAAGCGTTGTGTTAGGGAGCACGCCTAAAAAACTTAAATTATGCAGTGCAGTACTCTGCATAATGAAATTTCCAACAATAATAATTCCAATAATTAAGTTTTTCAATTGTCTACTCCTCCTGCAATTGATGGCTATTATTTGGGGTAACTATAAGTACCTTTGTCAATCTATTGAAGTTTACTGCTGGTTCTATAGAAATAGTTTTTAATAGTTTGCTCTTTGAAGTATGTACTTCTGTTACTTCCCCTATAATAATTCCTTCGGGATAAAGCCCTAACCCAGAAGTTACAAGTTTGTCGCCAACTACTATTTCAAATAAATGGTCAAATAAATAACCTGAAATTTCATTGGTAATACTTCCAGTTAGTATTCCTTGAGCCCTTGCATCTCTTAGCACTTGAAAACTCACAGAACTATTGTTATCTATAATAGATACTACTTTAGCCCATGTATCTCCTGTTTCATATACTCGTCCAACTAATCCTTTTGCATTTACCACAATGCTATTTTTCTCTACACCATGCTTCTTGCCAGCATTTACAGTAAATGTGTCAAACCAGTTTCCAGGATCTTTCGCAGTTATGTTTGCAACAATTGGATTACCATCTGCGCTTTCGTACAGATAGTTTAATGCATGCTTCAATCCTCTAAGTTCTTCTAGTTCATCTTTCTTAAGTCTTAAAACGACCATTTCTTTTTCAAGCTGGTTTACTCTCTGAGAAAGCACCTCATTTTCTACTTTAATATTTTTAATGTCAATGATCGATGCTACTTCCCCGCCAATTGTATTAGTAACAGTCATAACAAAGTTTTGAACTGGAGCAAAAACGTTCCCAATCCATCTTTCTATCGTCGTTATTCTCTCTCTTTGCATCGAAGTAATTCCCATAACAACAACCAAAATTATAGACACTATTGCTATTGCTACTATTGTTCTGTCTTTACCTGCTGTTTTTGCCATTTGCCCCACCATCTTTACCCTAATTTCTTAGGCATTATTAACACTTTTTTTAATGTATTAATCTCTTCAATTGCTCTGCCTGTACCAAGAGCAACACAGTCTAAAGGCTCTTCAGCTATTTTTACAGGCATATTAGTTTCTTTATGTACAAGTTCACTCAACCCATCTAACATCGCTCCACCTCCAGTTAACATAATTCCCAGTTCCATAATATCTGCTGCCAGCTCTGGTGGTGTTCTTTCTAATGTATATTTTATAGCATCTATAATTTGACTTATTGGCTCTCTCAGCGCATTTAAGATTTCGCCTGACGAAATCTCCAAAGTTTTCGGCAATCCTGAGACTAGACCTCTACCTCTTACTAGCATTTTTTCTTCTTTAGTTTTTGGAAAGGTCGAGCCTATAGATATTTTTACTGCCTCGGCAGTCCTTTCGCCAATCATCAATTTATATTCCCGTCTTATATAATTAATAATTGCTTCATCTAATTCATCTCCACCAACTCTGATTGATCTAGACATTACAATACCACCTAAAGATATTATAGCTACCTCTGTAGTTCCCCCTCCTATATCAACAACCATACTACCAGTAGGCTCTTCTACTGGCAGCCCAGCACCTATTGCAGCTGCCATTGGTTCTTCTATTAAATAAGCTTCTCTAGCACCTGCAAGGTAAGCTGCTTCTTCAACTGCTCTTTTTTCAACTTCTGTTACTCCTGAAGGAACACATACTATAACCCGTGGTCTGACAAAGCCTTTTCTATTGTATGCTTTTCGAATAAAATACTTCAGCATATTCTGTGTTATATCAAAATCAGCTATTACACCATCTCTCATCGGCCTAATTGCAGCAATATTACCTGGTGTCCTTCCTATCATTCTTTTTGCTTCTTCACCAACTGCCAAGACTGTTTTAACATCACTCCTTATTGCAACAACCGAAGGTTCTCGTACGACGATTCCCTTTCCTTGCACATAAACTAAAATATTAGCTGTTCCTAAATCAATCCCTATATTTTTTGAAAACATATTAAGTATGCTCATTCATTTTCCTCCTAAGTTATAAATCCATTAGATGTTTTTCTTTCAAGCTACAATATACTCCATCTCCGATTATTATGTGATCTATCACTGCTATCCCAATTAGTTTCCCTGCTTCTACCAACCTCTTTGTTACTTGAACATCCTCATTACTTGGCGTGGGGTCTCCACTTGGGTGGTTATGTGCTAGAATAATTGACGAACTGTTCCTTTTAATTGCTTTTACAAATACTTCACGCGGGTGGACTATCGAAGAATTCAAGCTCCCTACCGAAATATTCTCTACCACAATTAATTCGTTTTTTGTATTTAACAACAATATACTAAAATGCTCTTTTTTTAGATAACGCATATTCTCCATTATAATATTGCTAACATCATCAGGACTCTTTATCTTATTATAATTATTAACTTTTGACGACAAAGCTATACGTTTACCTAATTCAACTGCAGCGATTAATTTTGCTGATTTTGCTAATCCAATACCTTTAATCTCAGTTAATTCTTCAACAGTACAATCTGTAAAATACCGTAACCCTTCCTGCGAATACGTTAACACGCTTTCTGCAAGCGCAACTGCAGACTTTTCTTTAGTCCCTGTCGATAATAAAATTGCAAAAAGTTCAGCATTCGAAAGAACATGCGCTCCATGATTAAGCAATCTTTCTCTTGGCCTTTCATTAGTTGGCAAATCATGAATCCTAACAAAATAGTTCCCTGTTTTTTTGTTGTCTATCCCCATACAAATATTTTCCCCCAAATATCAAATATTATAGTTTGTTAAAAATTATTATAGCTAATACTAAACCTATTATTCCTGCTAAATTGATATTAGCTAAAAATGTTATACTAAAAAAAACAAATCCTAAATTCACTTTAAAATCTTCTATACCAAGTGAACCTGGTCCGTACGAAAGCATAGGTATAAAATCGCCTAATAACATAGCTATCACACTGCCTAACACAAATCCAGTTACTAATAACAAGAGTAGCAACCAAGGATTACTATATTTTTTCATTTTTTCACCTCTGCGTCGCTGTATTTAGCCTTCTTAATACGTTAACTGCTGTAAACCCTATAAATGAACCTGTAAATATACTTACTAACATCATTATTGGTAGGTAAATAAATAGGCGCATATTACTTACTAGCAAACTAGCTACAAATAATTGTGCTATATTATGCCCGATAGCACCTAACAAGCTTACACCAATTAGACTAAAGTATTTGCTTAAATGCTTATAAGCTGCCCACATTAAAACTGTGCTAACTATCGCACCGCTTATGCTATACAACGTCGACATAACTGATCCTATAATTAGACCCCCAATTATGCACCTTAGAGTATTCACCAAAATAGCATACTTCAAACCAAATATCACTAATGTAACTAGTGCTATAATATTAGCTAATCCCAGTTTTGCCCCAGGGGCAAAACTAATTAATGGATTGGGAATATATGCCTCTATCATATGAAGTGCAATCCCTAATGACGTAAGCATAGCAATTTGGACAAATCTTTTAGTCAGCAATGTTATCACTCTTTCAAAAAAATGTCTTTCACATCTTCCTTCTCTATTCTAACACACTTTTTAGTTCTTTTCTTTACAGTTTATTTACATTTTCAATAAAAGAATCTTCGATTCTAGACCACAGGGATAAAGCCCGTAAAATTTTAGAGCAAAAGATGTGCACTGTTTAATGTTCACTACAAGCCTTGTCAAGAACATTTTATTAACTAAAGAAATCGCAAAACCCCGTTATTTTAAATGGGTATCACGATTTTTATGATCTTTAAGTGTCAAAGACAGGATTATAGCAAACAATTAATAATATTGCAACATAACGGGTCACAAAAAATCCGCTCCTCTTCTTTAAATAGGGTAACCCCCCCCCCAATAAAGTTCCGAAGCTTATTTAATCGCTGAGCGGAGAGAATTGTGGAATCATTTCCTTTTTGTCCCAATTTCTAGGTAATTAGCTATATTTGCATTACAATTTATAACCGTTTTTATTTTCCCACTTACTGAAGTCATCAATGTTGCAATACCAGGT
>JAJOKQ010000132.1 GCA_021129785.1 Clostridiales bacterium
CAGGGGACTGAAAATCCCCGTGTCGGTGGTTCGATTCCGCCTCTGGGCACCATTTTTTTAAGCAAAACTAAAATTATAAGCATAATGGGGAACCAAAATCTGAGATTTTGTGTGAATCACTTTGTTTGTTTAACTAGAGAAAATAACTCTAGTTTTTTTATCGTTTTTGAAGTAAAATAAGAATTGAGAAGTTACATTGAGAGAAAGAAATTAAAGGGACAAGAGGTGTATATCATGCATCAAGTATTGGATATTCTCAGGAATATTGAATTAAAAGACGTAATAGACATGACAATTGTAGCTTTTGTGTTTTACAAATTCCTTATGCTAATGCGCGAAACAAGAGCAGAGCAACTGATTAAGGGGATTGTAGTTTTATTAGTTGCGACGCAAGTGAGTGGCTGGATGCAACTACATGTAATTAATTGGATGTTGAGAGGTACGATGACAGTAGGATTAATCGCTCTATTAATCGTGTTTCAGCCAGAATTGAGGAGGGGGCTTGAATACATCGGACGTACAAAACTACTAACAAAGTCAATTATTGACATACAAGTAGAAGACAACGAGAGAATGATCGACGAAATTGTAGAAGCAGTGAGTTCGTTGTCTAGACAGAGAATAGGTTCGTTGTTAGTGTTTGAAAGAACTACAGGCTTAAACGAAATTGCTGAAACTGGTACATTAATTGATGGAAACGTGTCTAGGAGTTTGTTAATAAATATATTCATTCCAAATACTCCATTGCATGATGGAGCAGCACTTATAAGAAGAAATAAGATTTTAGCTGCTAGCTGCTTACTCCCTTTAACTGACAGTATAAATATTGGGAAGGATTTAGGGACAAGACATAGGGCGGGCATTGGAATTACTGAAAGATCTGACTCAATAGTAGTTATTGTATCAGAAGAGACAGGATCAATTTCAATAGCAGAAAATGGTAAGTTGATAAGGTTTGTAGATGGCAAAAAGCTCAAAGATTACTTAAACGCTGCTTTTAGAGAAGACAACAAGAAACAGTGGAATATTTTAAAGATGAAGTGGAGGTATAGAGATGAGTAATTTTTTCACGCAAAATACAACAGCAAAAATAGTATCTGTACTTTTTGCTTTAGTTATGTGGATATACGTTATGGGGGAAATAAATCCTGTTATCACTATTGAAATAACGAATGTGCCTGTCACTATACTGTCGGAGGAGTTAATAAGGGAAAGAGGATTAGTAATAAAAAATGTTGAGAACACCTACGTTAATGCTAGGCTACGTGGTAGATTAGATTATGTAACAAATATTACAAAAGAAGATATAATTTTAACGGCAAATCTGCGTGATTTTAGTACAGGCAGAAACAACGTACCAATCATTACTAATATAACAAGCGATGTTGAGGTGAAACTTAGCTCTGAAACCCTTATAGTTGAGCTGGAAGAAATCATAAGAGTGCAAAAGGAAGTTAAATTGGAGATTGTAGGAGAACCTAAAGAGAACTATGTTTTGGGTATATCAAAATTCACTCCTACAGTGGTTTGGATAGAAGGGCCAGAGAGTTATGTTGGTAGAGTTGCCAACGTAGTCGCACGGCTTGAAGTAGAAAATATGTCAACAAACATTACCGCTACTTTACCTCTGAAAGCTTATGATATTAGGGGTGTCGAGATTAGCGGTGTAGATATTAAAACTAATAATATTGAAGCTTCATTGCTGATCGACTCGCAAAAAAAGGTGCGTATCATTCCAAATATCGAAGTAACAGTCGCAGAGGGTTTTGAAATGACTAATATCTCTGTAACTCCGAATGAGATTACTATAATTGGGCAACCAGATGTACTTAGTGATATATTTACGATACCTACTCGACTAGTAGAACGTGAAGGGCTAAACAGTAGCGTTGAATTGATAGTAACCTTGGTTTTGCCTGCTAATGTATACACTGAGGCAGATGAGAATACAAGGATTAGAATAGAAGTTGAAAAAATATCAGAAAAAATTATCACAGTAGCAAGAGAAAAGATAGTTTTTAATAATCTGGGCGAAGATTTAGTAATAGAGAAAAGCGGTATTCCTGAGAAAATAGAAATTAAAGTTGTTGCTCTTGAAAGCTTTTTAGAAACTCTGTCTTCAGATGATTTCACTGTAAATGTTAATCTAGAAGAGTTAGGTATTGGAGAATACACAATAGAGCCTATAATAAAAACAACATTTTTCATTGAACAAAATACTAAAGAGCTTAGCTTGATTACGGAAGGGTTTTCAGTAGTTATAGAGTCTACTGTTGAACAATCAGAGGGGTCAGAGAGCTCTGAGAATTAAGATATCTGATTTAATCATACAGAGGTGAGAGAGTGAAAAAAGAAATAGATGTTTTTCTTAGTAGTGCAAAAGACGCCATGATGGCTGTAGACATAAATGGCAAGATTACATTATTTAATAGAGCGGCAGAAAGCATTACAAAGTTTCAAAGTGATGATGTTATAGGAAAACCTGTAAAGCAAGTAATTAAAAGTACTCGATTGCTGGAGATTTTGAGAACAGGAGCAACAGAATTAAATAGAAGACAACCATTAGGCGACACTACTATAATTACTAGTAGAATGCCTGTTAGAGATGAAAATGGCGTTATATCTGGAGCAATTGCAGTATTTCGTGACATAAGTGAAATTATCGATTTAAACGATGAAATATACGAGTTAAAGGAAATACAATGCTTGCTAAAAGCAATTTTTGATGCTACGCAGGATGCGATTACTGTTTGTGATGAGAACGGAATATACGTCATGGTAAACCCTGCATATACTAGATTGTCAGGGTTAAAACAAAATGAAATTATTGGACACGAGGTGGATTTTGACATTTCAGAAGGCGAAAGCGTTCATAAAAAAGTATTAGAAACAAAGAAACCTGTAAAGAGTATTAGAATGAAAGTGGGGATTTACCATAGAGAAGTATTAGCCGAGGCAGCACCGATTATAGTTAGTGGAAAGTTAAAAGGAAGTGTAGGAGTTTTACATGATTTAACGGAGATTAAGAAGCTTAATTATGAGTTGATGAAAGCAAAACAGATTATTAGAAAACTTGAGGCGAGATACACTTTTGAAGACATTATCACAAAAGACAAAGAAATGAAGAGTAGTATAGAAAAAGCTAAGCAAGTAGCGGCTATTCCAGCCACGATATTATTAAGAGGTGAGAGTGGAACAGGGAAAGAGTTGTTTGCGCACGCTATACATAATTTATCAAACAGAAAATACAATCAATTTGTTAGGGTGAATTGTGCCGCAATAAATGAAAACCTTTTAGAGAGCGAATTGTTCGGATATGTAGAAGGAGCTTTTACAGGTGCAAGAAAAGGTGGTAAGGTTGGGTTGTTTGAGGAAGCACATGGGGGAACTATTTTTCTAGATGAAATAGGAGAAATTCCGATTAGTACACAAGCGAAGCTCCTACGAGTGTTACAGGAGAGGGAAATAACACGTGTTGGAGGTTCTAATCCTATTCAGGTGGATGTCCGTATTATTGCTGCTAAAAATAAATTATTAGAAAAAGCTATAAAAAATGGTGAATTTAGAGAAGATCTTTATTACAGAATAAACGTTATTCCTATCATTATTTCTCCTCTTAGAAAAAGGAAGTGTGATATTCATCCCTTAGTAATGCATCTAATTGGCAAATTTAATTTGGAATACGGCAGAAATGTAGAAAATATAGCAGAAGAAGCTTTAGTAAAGATGGCAAATTATCAATGGCCAGGTAACGTAAGAGAGCTTCAAAACTATATAAGCAGAACAATTGTTAATATGAAATATAATGAAACAACTATTATGCTCAAACATTTGCCAAAATTTTTTGATAGTGATAAAAGAATAAATCTAGATGAAGAGAGCGTGATGAGAAAAAACGTAGTAAGTGATCTTACGTTAAAGGAAGCAATGGGAGAATACGAAAAGCAGATGATTGTAAAAAGTCTAAAAGAGAATGAAAACAACCGGTCTTTAGTAGCACAAAAACTAGGGTTATCGATTAGGAACCTGTATTATAAAATAGAAAAATATAGTATCACGTAAAGGGGAAAAGTGTAAAAAATTGCAGCGGAGTTCAATTTTTTTCATGCAAAATTTTGCACTCAAAGAACGTAAATTCTTTAGTTTTGAAAAAAAGCAGGGTTTGCAGAAATCTTGGCTGATAAGAAATTTATTTAAATATTACATAAAGTGGCATGATGTTTGCAAATAATAAGATAGTCAGAGATTATGATATAAATTATTTACGAAATACTCACTAGAGTGCTAAATTTTTAAATAGAAGAAGGAAAGTTTGATAGTCTGAGTAATTAAAGCATGGAAAAAAACAAAGCAAAGAATAAAGCAAAGAATAAGTCTTAGCGCATGATTTTCAAAATATTTAATTGAGGTAAAAAAATGAGAGGATATGTTTTAGCTATCAATCCAGGTTCTACGTCAACGAAAGTAGCTATTTTTAAGGGTGAAGAGAATATTTTGCAAAAAAACTTGACTCATGCTACTGAGCAGCTTAAAGAATTTGAAAAAATCACTGACCAGTACGAGTTAAGAAAAGACATGATTTTGTTTTGGATGAATGAAAACGATATCAAGCTATCTGATCTCAATGCAGTTGTAGGAAGAGGAGGACTTCTTAGACCTATGCCAGGAGGTACGTACGAGGTTTCAGATGATATGATTAAGGATTTGAGAATTGGCATTCAAGGTGAACATGCTTCAAACTTGGGTGGAATAATAGCCAAAGAAATAGCAGAATTATGCGGTGTCAAATCATACATTGTAGACTCAGTAGCTGTTGATGAATTTGAAGAGGTTGCAAGAATATCGGGAATTCCTGATATTGTAAGAAAAGCACTCGGCCACTCTTTAAACATTAAAGCAGTCGCACATAGAGCTTCAATAAAATTAAACAAAAAATTTGGTGATCTGAATTTCGTAATTGCACATTTAGGTGGGGGTATTACAATAGCACCAGTAAAAAAAGGAAAGCTTATAGATTATAATAATGCAAATGAAATGGGACCTTTTTCACCAGAAAGGGCAGGTGGAGTTCCTAGTGGAGCACTTGCCAAAATATGTTTTTCTAAAAAATATTCACTTAAGGAAATAAGACCATGTTAAGAGGCAAAGGTGATCTAACTGGATACTTAGGTACTAACGATGCTAGAGAAGTAGAAAAAATGATAAATGAAGGAAATGAAAAAGCTAAACTAGTTTTTAATACAATGGGATATCAAATAGCAAAAGAAATAGGATCCATGGCAACAGTCTTAGCAGGAAAAAATTGATGCAGTAATATTGACAGGTGGACTTGCTCATTCAGACCGCCTAACTGAACATATAAAAGAAAGAATAGGATTTATTGCGCCAGTATTTGTATACGCTGGTGAACACGAAATGAAAGCATTAAATGAAGGAGTACTACGAGTGATTAATAGAGAAGAGAAATCTAAAATATATGAAGAGGAGGTAAAAAGCTATGATTAAAAATTTCGATCAAATCATGCAAATTGCTAGAGAAAGAGGACCTAAAACTGTTTCCGTTGCGTGTGCACAAGACGTAGAAGTTTTATTAGCTATTGATGCAGCAAAAAAAGAGGGTATAGTCGATGCAATTTTAGTTGGAGATAAAGAGAGAATTGAAACTATCGCTGAAGATAATAATATAGACGTATCTAAGTTTGAGATTGTTGATATTAAAGACATGACTGAAGCTTCAAGAAAGGCTGTAGAGCTTGTATCTTCAGGAAAAGCACATATGGTTATGAAAGGCTTAGTAGACACTTCTATTATTCTAAAAGCAGTTTTAGATAAGGAGATTGGGCTTAAAACTGGCAAAGTATTGAGCCACGTAGCGGTATTTGATATTCAAGGATATGATAGACTTTTTACAGTTTCAGATGCTGCTATGAACATTGCACCAGATTTAGATACAAAAAAACAAATTATTGATAATGCAGTGGGTGTAGCGCAAGCGCTAGATAATAAAGTTCCAAAAGTAGCTGTAATATGTGCAAAAGAGAAAGTAAACCCTAAAATGCCTGACACAATTGATGCTAGGGAACTGCAGAGAATGAACGAAGAAGGAATCATAAAGAACTGTATAGTAGCAGGTCCTTTTGCTTTGGATAATGCTGTATCAGTAGAGGCTGCCAAGCTTAAAGGGATAAACCATCCGGTTGCAGGGAAAGCTGATATTTTATTGCTGCCAGATATAGAAGCAGGAAATGTACTATATAAATCGATGGTTTACTTCGCACCATCGAAAAATGCTGGATTGATAGTTGGAGCAAAAGCACCAATAGTTCTTACATCTAGAGCAGACACAGAGGAAACGAAGCTATATTCTATTGCGTTAGGTGTTCTGTACGCAAGCGTTAGTAAATCTTAAAGACAAGAAGGAATAACAAAAGACTAGAGAATAAAGAATTGTATTAATAGGAGGAAATTATGAATAAAGTATTTAGAATACTAACAATAAACCCAGGTTCTACATCAACAAAAATTGCAATTTATGATAACGAGAAAGCAGTATTTGAAGAGGTAATTAGACATTCCACGGAAGAAATATCTAAGTTTGAAAAACTTTTTGACGAATATGAGTTTAGAAAAGGTGTGATTTTAGAAACTTTAAGCGAAAAAGGTATCAATCTTACTAAGTTAGCAGCTGTTGTAGGAAGAGGTGGCTTACTAAAACCAATTTCTGGTGGAACATATAGTGTCAATGAAGCAATGATTGATGATTTAAAAGTAGGAGTCTTAGGAGAACATGCTTCAAATTTAGGTGGAGTACTAGCCTATGAAATAGCTTCGCAACTAAACATCCCATCCTTTATTGTTGACCCTGTAGTAGTTGATGAAATGGACGAAGTTGCAAGAATATCAGGGATGCCTGAGATAGAAAGAATAAGTATTTTTCATGCATTAAATCAAAAAGCTGTGGCAAGAAGAGCTGCGAGAGATATGAAGAAAAAATATGACGAATTAAATTTGATTGTTGTTCACTTAGGTGGCGGAATTTCTGTTGGGGCTCATAAAGCAGGTAAGGTGATTGATGTAAACAATGCACTTGATGGGGAAGGACCATTTTCACCGGAGAGAGCTGGTGGACTTCCATCAGGAGATCTTGCAAAATTATGTTTTTCAGGCAAATACACTCACGCGGAGATTAAGAAGAAAATTAAAGGTAGTGGTGGGTTGGTAGCTTACTTAGGAACAAACGATGCTAGAGAAGTTGTTAAAATGATGGACTTAGGAGATACAAAGGCAGGATTAATTTTTAGAGCAATGGCGTATCAAGTATCAAAAGAAATTGGAGCATGCGCAGCAGTGTTAAAAGGTGATATAGATGCAATTATTCTAACTGGTGGGATAGCATACAATGAGCTTTTCACAGGCTGGGTAAAAGATAGTGTATCTTTTATTTCAGATGTGATTATATATCCTGGAGAAGATGAAATGATTGCGCTAGCTGAAGGTGGGTTAAGAGTATTGCGCGGAGAAGAAGAACCGAAAATATATAAGTAGGTGAGCTTATGAGTACAGATAAGAGAATTTGTATTGTTTCTGGTTACTATGGAAACGGAAAAACAGAATTTGCTCTAAATTATGCTCTTTTTATGGCAAACAAAAATATTAAAATTGCTATTGCTGACTTGGATTTTGTAAATCCATATTTTAGAAGCA
>JAJOKQ010000078.1 GCA_021129785.1 Clostridiales bacterium
ACTAGCACGTTTGTCCAAAGCTCCTACTTGTAGAAATGAGTAGGAGTAATTAATACATAGATCAAAATGAAAAACTAAAACAATTTATAGGAGGCAACAAAAAATGGGCACAAGAAATAACTATATTTTATCACGGTGGAGCATTCCATTTGCTGGATTTCTATTGGCGTTAATAGGAGGCATTGCTTACGCGTGGGGAGTCTTTGTAACACCAATGGTTGACCGTTTTGGATGGACAAATGCACAAGCTTCGTTACCGTTTACTGTATATGTACTTTTCCTTACGATAGCTTCTGTTTTTGGCGGAAAATATCAAGACAAAATAGGACCAGGTAAAGTATCTGCAATTGGAGCAATATTATTTGCTGTAGCATATGGACTGGCTTCACTTGTAGGTCACTTTCCGCACTATATTTGGCTTGTCTTAACTTATGGAGTTATAGGTGGTTCAGCTTGTGGGCTGACCTATTCTTGCGTTGCTCCACCTGCAAGAAAGTGGTTCCCGGATAAACCAGGGTTTGCAATTTCAGTTGGAGTTATGGGTTTTGGTTTGGCGGCAGTAGTTTTTGCTCCATTAAAGGCAGACACATTGATTCCTTCATTGGGCATTGAGAATACTTTCTTAATAATAGGAGCACTCTCAGCATCAATCTCCTTATTTGCTGCTTGGCTAATAAGAAATCCTGAGCCAGGCTGGGTGCCAGAAGGATTTGAGAATGATAAAATGAGTCATAAAACAACTGATATTAGGAGTGAATCGTCCCCAAAACAAATGCTTAGAAGTCCAATATTTTATATGCTATGGCTATCGTTTTTCTTAGTAATAGCTGGAGGACTAATGTGCATAGGTCTAATACCAACATATGGGAAGAAAATTTTAGGCTTATCACCAGTAGAAGCGGCTCTTGCAGTATCAATATTTGCAGCGGTTAATGGACTAGGAAGACCGTTGGCAGGTTATTTAGGAGATAAAGTCGGAATTGTTTGGGTAATGATAGCAACCTACGCCTTGCAAGCAGTAACATTTTTAGTATTCCCAGTTTTTGCAACTACTAAAATTACACTTTATTTAGCTTCAGCAATATTTGGATGGGGTTTTGCCGTAACACTTGCAGTTTTCCCAGCGCTTACAGCAATAATTTTTGGGGTTAAGAATTTAGGTGTAAACTATGGGCTAGTATTAACTGCTTTTGGTATAGGTGGAATAGCACCGGCACTAGGTTCTATGATATATGATAGAACTTTAAGTTTTACGCCAACATTTGTTTCAGCTGGAATAATGACAGCAGTGGGATTGTTACTATGTTTTGTGCTTAAGAAGAAGTATGACTTAGCTTAATATGCTTAATAATAAGCAATTTAAAAGCTACTACTTACTAAAAAGTTGGAGCTTTTGATTTTGTTTAAAAGAAAAGATCTCTGGTGGTTAATTAAGCAGGTAAAATTCAGCTATGTTATTTGTTATTTGTTATTTATGCTAACAATCTGTTGTTAAAAATGATATAATGAACATTGAAGAATTATGAATCAATTAGGATTAGCATAGCTAGGGGTGATTACATGCAGTTTTTAGAATGGAGAAAATTCCTTATTCCTTATGAAAGAGCGGTTGAAGAACTTAAAATTAAGTTTAGAAGCATTAGAAAAGAATATACATCTTTAGGAGAATATTCGCCAGTAGAATTTGTAACTGGACGCGTAAAGAAAATATCTAGTATTATTGAAAAATCAAGAAAACTTGGTATTCCAATGGAAGAAATAGAAACTGAAATGGAAGATATTGCAGGGATAAGAATCATGTGTCAATTCTCAGAAGATATTTATACCGTTGTAGAATATATTAGAGAACGAGATGGCAAAGATATTGAAATCTTTTATGAGAAGGATTATGTAAACAATTTTAAAGATAGTGGGTATAGAAGTTATCATATTGTTATTTGGTACCCTATATATACTACGCTGGGTTATAAAAAAATATTAGCAGAGATTCAGATAAGGACGCTTGCGATGAATTTTTGGGCAACTATTGAACATTCATTGAAATATAAATACAAACGAAATATTCCAGAGCATGTAAATGAGAGATTGAAAAAAGCAGCTGATGCAGCTTCGAAGCTAGATTTGGAAATGTCAGAAATCAGGCACGAAATTAGGCAAGCACAAAAGATGTTCGAAATGAAGTCAAACACAGTATCAGCCATAATAAAAAAAATACAACTCCTATACAGAGCAGGAAAAAATGTAGAAGCAACAAAATATAACGAGCAGTTTAATCAGATATGGGATACTGGCGACTTAATAAAACTAGAGAGCTTTTTAGAAGAAATAAATAAATGCAGCGAAAAATATGAAGTATATGAGTGAAAAATGTTGATGAATAGGAGAAAAAAATGGCGCTATATGCAATCGCAGATTTACATTTGAGTCTATCTGGTGAAAAACCAATGGATGTATTCGGCGAAAACTGGATTCTTCATACAAAAAAAATTAAAGACTATTGGTTATCAAAAGTAAGCGAAAATGACACTGTATTGATTGCAGGAGACATTTCCTGGGCAATGAATTTAGAAAATGCTATGATTGATTTAGACTGGATTAACCAACTATCTGGCAGGAAAATTTTATGCAAGGGAAATCACGATTATTGGTGGTCATCTATAACAAAGATTAATGATTTATACAAGGAAATGGATTTTTTGCAGAACAATTTTTTTTCATATGAAGGTTATGCCATTTGCGGTACCAGAGGATGGATTAGTCCAAATACATATGGCTTTACAGATGAAGACAATAAAATCTACGTAAGAGAAGCAAATAGGCTAGAAGCGTCATTAGATAAGGCAAAAGCATCTGGATTTACTAAAATCATTGCAATGCTCCATTATCCACCAACTAACGAATCAATGGAATCATCTTTATTTACAGAGATTCTTGAGAAATATGGAGTAGAGCAGGTTGTGTATGGGCATCTACATGGGAAAGAATCGTACAAGGCAGGATTGAAGGGTTTATTTAATGGTGTGAATTATAGGTTAGTATCGTGCGACTACTTGAATTTTGAAGTAGCAAAAATATTTTAGCAATATGAAAAAACTCCAATATAAACTTGCATAAGAGCAAGTTTCTACTGGAGTTTTTATGCGGTGACACGTAACATGTTTTAAACTCTATTATTGCATCCTAAAACGCTTGTAATTTTACGTTTAACCATTTCTTTAATTGCATCTCGTCCTGGTCCTAAATATTTTCGAGGATCAAAATTAGCCGGATTCTCTGCAAAATTTCTTCTAATGGCTGCAGTCATAGCGAGGCGTAGATCAGTATCAATGTTTATTTTGCAAACACCAAATTGTGCTGCTTTTCTTAGCATATCCTCTGGAATGCCTTGAGCACCAGGTATATTTCCGCCATACTTATTACATAAGTCAACAAACTCAGGTAAAACTGACGATGCACCATGTAAAACTAACGGAAAGTTAGGTAATAAATTGCTAATTTTCTCTAAACGAGCATAATCAAGTCTTGGTTCTCCCTTAAACTTGAATGCGCCATGGCTTGTTCCTATTGCAATTGCAAGAGAGTCAACTCCTGTTCTTTCTACAAATTCAACTGCTTGATCAGGATCAGTGAAAGAGGCATCAGCCGCACTAACGTTTACCTCGTCTTCTATTCCAGCTAATCTCCCGAGTTCAGCCTCAACAACAACGCCTTTACTGTGCGCATATTCAACAACTTTTTTCGTAATTGCAATATTCTCTTCAAAAGGGTGATGAGAAGCGTCAATCATAACAGAAGAAAACCCGTCATCAACACATTGTTTGCAAATTTCAAAGGTGTCACCGTGATCCAAATGAAGAACAATTGGGAGACCTGAATCAATAATAGCAGCTTCAACTAATTTTTTTAAGTAAACAGGTCTAGCATACTTTCTAGCTCCCGCAGAAACTTGTAGAATTAGCGGAGAACTTACTTCCTTTGCAGCATCAACAATTCCTTGTACTATTTCCATGTTGTTAACGTTAAAAGCACCAATAGCATATTTGCCTTCGTATGCTTTTTTAAACATTTCCTTGCTTGTTACTGGTTTCATAAAATTCCTCCATGCTTTTTTATTTTTTCTCTAGATTCCCAGATATTAAGGGATTCGCTGTTATGGCCTTGTGAAGAACAGTCTACGATAACGCTTAAGTTCAATTCTATGCGTGGACTAATTTGTTGTTAATTATACCCGAGTTTCTAAGGAAGAAACATATATAGATTTATAATTTGGGTGAATTAACACTTTTGACTATTTTATTCTAACATATAATTATTGTATTAGTCAATTTAGCACTATGATTTAACTGATAAATGAAGTAAAATATACTTAGCAAAATATTTTATGAAGACACAATTCAATTTGTATTAAGGAGAGTAGTATGAAAATAAAAGAACATGTACCAAATATGCTTACATTGCTGAATCTGACACTAGGAATGCTAGCAATAATAAGTGTTTTAAAAAACGAATATAGCGATGCTGCTATGCTAATACTGTTAGCTGCTTTTACTGATAGGTTAGATGGTAATTTTGCTAGAAAATATGATGTTGTAAGTGAAGTCGGTAAGCAGCTTGACTCCATATGCGATTTTGCTTCATTTGGAGTTGCTCCTGCAGTTTTAATTTGGAGCTTTACGCTCGAAAACTTTGGAATGTCGGGAATGATGGTTGCTATTATTTTTACGATTAGCGGAGCATATAGACTTGCTAAATACAATGTAGTAGAATTTGACGGAGCGTACATAGGGTTGCCAATTACAATAAGTGGAGGCATAGTTGCTTTAGTTACGTTATACGGGCTTAATTATTCTCTAAACACTTTCGTTGCAGTAGTGATAATACTTCTGTTATCATATGCAATGAACAGTAAAAAATTAAGAATTAAAAAAATATGATTTCAAATTGAATAAATATTTTTGTTGTTTAGTGAAATGGGTATAATAAATATATCAATATTAAATAATTTTATATGACTGGGAGTGATACTATGTATAAAATCATAAGTGCAGAAAAATTCCTATGGGAGAACATTAATTTAGATGGAAAACAAGTCTTAGAAGGTGGCACTAGTTGGGGTAATACAACACGTATTATCGCAAAGAGAATTAAAGAAAATAATTGGCAAACAAAGCTTATATCTGTGGATGTAGATGATAGTCATTTTGATGAAATAGAAAAAGACATTGGACCTGATTTTAGAGAATTAATGCTAAGAAAAGGAGATTTAAGCGATTTGCATTTTGTAGATACGGAGTCGATTGACGTTGTGGTGTGTAACTATACGCTATCCTCTGTCAACCAATTTCCACTAAGAGCAGTAAGGGCATTAAAAGAGCTTTATCGTGTGCTGAAGCCAAAAGGACAACTTTTAATAACAGAAGAAATGCCGATTTGGTCAGTTGATAATTCAGAGTACGAATACTGGTCTAAAAGATTAAGAGTTATTAAGAGTATAAGCAATTTAAAAGCAATGGCGCAGTTTAACGAAATGCATCCTACTGATTTGAAGAGCACACTAGAAATAATTGGATTTAAGGAAATACAATGGAATGAATTTAAAGAAAAAATTAATGCTGAGATGGCAACAAAATTTTTAGATAAACGAAAACAAACTTTAATAAAAGGCAAGAGTGATATTAATAATGAAAAACTTACAGATGGATATGTTGAAGTGACAGAAGCATTAGTAAAAGAATTTGAAAATGCTAAGGAATTTATAGCACCAGGGTATATAATTAAAGCAATTAAGTATCTAAGATGACAGGAACTTGCCTCAAAACAACAAGATGCTACTATAACCAGCAAAGGATAGGCAGTTGATAAATAAGCTATTGTAAATATAAAGAAATAGGTATTTTCAGGTAGAAGGAAAGAGATGGGGGAGAAAAGCAAGATGAAAAAAGTATTAGTATTGATACTAATCTTAGTTTCTATATTTAGTATTATTGGGTGTGCAGCTGACAGAGAATATAGTGAAAATAGAGATCACAATGAGACAGGTATGGAAATAGCCGAGAGTAAATCTAATGAACAAAGTTTGGACAGTGTGGAAAAACAAAGAAAATTAATAAAAAACTTAGTTATGAGAATTGAGGTTATAGATATAGAAGAAGCGATCGGCAAAATTGAAAATATTATAATTCCAATTAATGGCTATATTCATAATCAAAGACTTTGGGAACATGAAGACGATATAAGAGCAGAAGTAAATATTAAAGTGCCTTCTATGTATTTTACACAAATATCTTCAGAACTAAGGAAGTTAGGGGAAGTAATATATTCTAATATATCTTCTACTGATGTTACGGAAGAGTTTATCGATCTTGTGGCAAGAAGAAAAACTTTCGAAACACAAGAAACTAGACTATTGTCTTTTATTGATAAAGCTGAGAATGTTGATGAGTTACTATCTATTGAAAGAGAACTTGAAAGAGTACGATTTGAAATTGAAAGAATTATTGGGAGAATCAACTATCTTGAGAATGCGACTGATTATTCCAACATAAATATTAGTCTATACTCTAAAGTACAACCTGCTAGTACTGTAGCAAATGGCGGTTGGGAAAAAATTATTTTTGCTTTTAAAGATGGAATAGGAGTATTTGGAAGAGTTGTTATTGGAATCGTTACTGCGCTTGTATGGCTATTCCCATTTATAATTGTTGTTTTGATTTTTATAGCTTTATTTTTAAAATACAGCAATGTGAATAAAAAGAATCATAAATAATCACTAATTTGAAAAGAAAGCATACAGAGATGAGGTATTAATAAATTTATAGGAAGTCATCGTTGCATAAGTGATGATGATTTTCTTCTGCTTTGAGTAATAATTACATTTTG
Source organism: Clostridiales bacterium (assembly GCA_021129785.1). Taxonomy (GTDB): domain Bacteria; phylum Bacillota; class Clostridia; order Peptostreptococcales; family NVVX01. The sequence goes on from JAJOKQ010000078.1 coordinate 6,880, forward strand.
AGGAGAAAATCATGAAGAAAAAAGAAATTATAGAATTTACAATAGAAGAAATGGGTTTTGGGAATAAGTCATATGGGTGCTTTGATAATCGTAAAATAGTAGTAAAAGGCGGGATCTTAGGCCAACGTGTTAAAGCGAGAGTAAAAAGAATTAGAAAAGATAAGGCTGAAGCATACATAACGGAAGTTGTAGAAAAATCACCTTATGAAACTATTGTTCCCTGTACACATTATGGAAAATGTGGTGGATGTTCACTACAAACGCTTCCATATGAAATGCAACTTAAAGAAAAAGAAAAATGGGTAAAAAAATTGTTTGAAAATGCAAAAATAGTACCAGAGCAGTGGTTAGCGACTGAAGGAAGTCCAATCATTCAGAACTACAGAAACA
>JAJOKQ010000122.1 GCA_021129785.1 Clostridiales bacterium
ATTCTCTTTAAGTACAAAAATTCCTGCTTTTTTTCTGCTTGCTATACAGCATTAACTAATATTTCTATTGTCACTACTAAATTATTCACATTATAGTATCTTTTTATGAGCTTGTCAATAGTTTTAGCCTTTAAAGTTTCGCTAATTCAGTAGATATGCGATACCATTTTTATTTTTTAAACATCATTTTTATTTTTTCTAATTGTTTTAGTAACCTAACACCACCAGGAAAAAGCTCTAAATCTTCTTTTGTTAATGCCTTCGTCACCGCCAACATCGCAATATATACAAGCCCTCCACAAACTATAGCAATTAATGTAGCTTTATTATTTCCTATCAAATATAATAATTTGTTATAGATGATAAATATCACGATACCCATTACACCCACAGCTAATGCAGGTTTAAGGATAATTTTCAAATAAACCATCTTTGTTTTTGTTTCTTTTTTTACCGAATAATAGTTTAGCACAAAAGCGACGAAATAAGCCACTACAGTGCCTATTGCTGCGCCTTTTACATTCAAGGCCACCATGCCAGTAAGCACATACGTAATTAGTATTTTAACTGTTGCGCCTGCTATTAAGTTTTTTACTGGTATATGTGGTTTACCTAGACCCTGTAACACGCCAGTTAGTGCTTGTAGCTGTGTTAGAAAAAACACTGTAGGCGATAAAAAAAGTAATATTTGTCCAATTGAACTAGGTTCTCTAGGAAAAAGCAAAGTCATAATAGGTGTCGCTAGTACAGCTAAACCTACAGATGCAGGTAATCCTATTAGCATTGCCATTTTTAAGCCCATTTTTGTGTCACATTGTACAGATTTCCAATTATTATCTGTTGCTGCCTCGGATATCACAGGAACTAAGCTTACCGCTAGTGCAATCGTTAGTACTTGTGGTAAGTTAATAAGCGTCATTGCCATTCCTTGCAATTGCCCAAACAAGCTAGTGGCCTCTGCATAAGTAAACCCTATAGACTGAAGCCTCCTAAGTACTATAACAGTATCTAGCATATTAATAACAGGTATAATAGCAACTCCTATCGCTATGGGAAAAGCCATTTTCACTAGATTTTTTACAATCTCTGTGGTTGTTTCTTCAACAGATGTAATAGCGAGATCAGTCTTTGTTATTATATTAGGTGCTTTGCTCTTATATATCATTAGCATTGCTATAAGTCCCATGGATGCACCTGCAAACGCACCAAGTACTCCGCCAGCTGCTGCTAACTTAATATTATAGTATCTCAAAAAAAACACAGCTAACATTATACCTATTGTCACCCTTGCCATCTGTTCTACAATCTGAGATATGGCAGTTGGTTTCATGTCGTTCATGCCTTGAAAATATCCTCTAAAAGATGCAAGTAACGACACTGCAAAAATTGTCGGAGATAGCGCTAAAATGGCGTAATACGCATGTGGACTTTTAAATAATGTTCTAGCCAAAAATGGTGTTATAAATACCATAAGTACTGAAGCTGTCACTCCTAAAAAGAGCAATAAAAAAAATGAAGTCTTAAATATTTTATGCGCTCCTTTATAATTGCCTTTAGCACGTTTTTCTGAAACTAGCTTTGATATCGCTGTTGGAAAACCTGCAGCTGTGAATGCAAGCAAAAAATTAAATACATTATAAGCAATTTGGTAGTATCCCATTCCTTGAGAACCAATAATATTGCCTAAAGGTATTCTAAAAAATGCGCCTATTACTTTTACAATAATCCCAGCCGCCCCTAAAGCAGCCGCTCCTCTTAAAAAACTATTCTTTTTCAATTTGTCCTCCTAGAAAAATCTTCGTGGAAAATTACGATAAATTTTCCTGACAGACGAAATATTACTTTCATCCGCCAGGTCATTTTAAACAATGGATTATTCCATTTGTTTAGCCAAAAAAACAGCAGCAGTTTGTGCTAGTTTTTCTTCTACCTCTCCCATTGTCACTTCTTTCTCTCTTGAGCATAGTATTACCGAACCAATAGGGTCGCCATGAGTCACAATTGGAGCAATTACTTGTGTGATATAGAGCAAATCTTCTTTTTCATTGTCAACAATTGGCTGTTCTTTATAACCTTTTTTAACAAAATCAGTTACTCTACCTTCCATTATCCTGTCAAGTTCTTTGCTCACTTTTTTATCTGCATATTCTTTTTTACCATTTCCAGTTACTGATACTACAACATCTCTATCCGTAATAATTGCTGTATTCCCTGATGCTTCATGTAGTGATTCTGCATACTTAGTAGCAAATTCACCCAATTCACAAATTGGAGAATACTTTTTAAGTATTACCTCACCTTCACGATCTGTAAATATTTCTAACGGATCGCCTTCTCTAATACGTAAAGTTCTACGAATTTCTTTTGGTATTACCACTCTGCCTAAATCATCAATTCTTCTTACTATTCCTCTAGCTTTCACTCGCGTTGCCTCCTACCATTAATTTATTTTCTTCTACTACTGTCAGTTTTATTATTTTGATTTAGCTGATTTTTTATGCATAGGAGGTAAATATTAAATGTTTTCATTTAGAGTTATTTCGGCATTATTTTTTAATTCTTCTGTATGTGCTTGAAATGATAGTCTTTTCAAATGTAGAACTATCGACTCTTTAACTTCGTCGAATTCTAGAATTTCTGTAATTCTATCTTCTAATAGTATAATATGGTATCCAAACATTGAGCTTATTGGTGCACTTACTTCTCCAATTTCAAGCGAAAAAGCTGCTTCTTCAAATTCTGGGATCATTCTTCCTCTTCCAAAGAAGCCTAAGTCTCCACCTAATTCTTTGCTTCCTGGATCTTCAGAGTACTGCATAGCTAACTCTTTAAAATCTTCACCTTTTTCAATTCTAGCTCTAATTTCATTTGCTAGCTCTTCATCATTTATTAAAATATGGCTTGCCTTCACTTCTTCAGTATTAAAATATTCTGGATTATCATCATAAAACTTCCTTGCTTCTTCTTCTGTGACTGTTGTATTTTCTATAAAAAACGACATGTATTGTTCGATAATATAGTCTTGTTCTATCTGTTTTTTTATAAACTCATCGCTAACACCATGCTCGTCTAATGAGTTTTTAAACTGTTCATCATTTTCCTTAAATTCCCTAAACGCAGTAAACGCTTCTTCAATTTTTTCATCAGAAACAGTTATTTCATTTTTTGCAGCCTCTTGTAACAATATTTCGTTCATAACTAGTTTGTCCAATATTTGCTTTTTTACAGATTCAAGCAATGTCTTGCCTGTTCCGTCGTCTTTTTCTAGTATATTTTCTCCAAATTCTTTTTCATAATCAATTATTATTAGAGCTAAGTTCTTATTAAAATCCTCAAGCGAAATTCTAGTTCCGTTTACTATCGCAACATCATTTTCTGTAATTTCTTCTGTTTTTGCACAACCTATAACCATGCTTGTTGAAAGTAACAGTAGAATACAAATTGCAAATATTTTCTTTAGTTTTAATAATTTCATACCTTTCATCTCCTAGTTTTGTTTTCTTTATCATGCTGCTTAATATTATACATGATTTCAGTTCGTTTTAACACCACTAATATTCTCAATCAAATCTTTGAGATTTTGTAAAAACTTGTATTGATCTTTTTCTTTAATCTCATACGTTAAGTGAGGATCTTTAGTTGCGTGGAAAACAACTTGCTTACTGTAGATACGCAATACTTCTGAAATGTTCTCAAGGTTATTAGAAATCCCATCTCCAAATAATATATAGACATATTTTTCTCTTTGTGTTATAGAAGTTATATTGGCATTTCTTGCTACCGCTTTAGTGTACGAAATTAACAAAAGGTTCCTTACTGATACGGGTATATCTCCAAATCTATCTTCTACCTCTTCTTCAATTTCGTACATGCTCTCCAAGTCTCTAATTGATGCAATTTTCTTGTAAATTTCAATTTTTTGGTTTTGATCCCTTATATATTTTTCTGGAATAAATGCATCTACAGATAGTTCTATAGTTGTCTCTATCAATGTTACTTGTTTTTCTCCTTTTAATTTAGAAACAGCTTCGCTTATCATTTTAACATATAAATCATATCCAATAGATGACATGTTCCCATGTTGCTCACCACCTAATATATTCCCAGCACCACGAATTTCTAAATCTCTCATTGCAACTTTAAACCCTGCCCCAAATTCTGTGAACTCCTTTATTGCTTTCAACCTTTTCTCTGCAATTTCTGTAAGTACTTTGTTTTTTTCATATGTTAAGTATGCATATGCCTGCCTGTTAGTCCGCCCTACCCGACCTCGTAGCTGGTATAGTTGCGACAAGCCTAGTTTATCTGCATCATGAATAATGATAGTATTAACATTTGAAATATCTAACCCCGTTTCAATAATTGTAGTACATACTAAAATATCGAACTCGCCTTTATAATAATCTAACATCAATTTTTCTAGCTGTCTTTCTCCCATCTGCCCATGCGCAACTGCAATTTTTGCTTGCGGAACTAGTTTCGCTAGCTTGTTTGCAATTTTATGAATACCTTGCACACGGTTATAGACATAATAAATTTGTCCATTCCTTGCGATCTCGCGTGTAATGGCATCTTCAATAATATTGTTATTATGTGCTATAACGTATGTTTGAATTGGCAAACGTTCTTCTGGTGGGTCTTCTATGGTGCTTATATCTCTAATCCCAACCATTGACATGTGCAGAGTCCTAGGAATTGGTGTTGCTGTTAATGTAAGTACGTCAACAGATTTTTTTAGCCTTTTTAGTGCTTCTTTATGTTTTACACCAAATCTCTGCTCTTCATCAACTACTACCAGCCCCAAATCGTTAAACTCGAGGTCCTTTGATAGAATTCTATGTGTTCCAATTAGAATATCAATGTTTCCTTGTTTAACTGTCTTTATTATTGCCTTTTGTTGAGCAGGCGTTCTAAACCTACTTAACATCTCGATATTAACTGGAAATCCTGAGAATCTTTGAACAAAAGAATTATAATGCTGTTGTGCCAAAATTGTTGTCGGTACTAAAACAGCAACTTGTTTATTTCCCATAACAGCTTTAAAGGCAGCTCTAATTGCTACTTCAGTTTTCCCATAGCCTACGTCACCACATAAGAGCCTATCCATGGCTCTAGGCTTTTCCATGTCCTTTTTAACTTCTTCAATACTAATTAGCTGATCTGCTGTTTCTTCATAAGGAAATAGTGCTTCAAATTGTCTTTGCCAGTCTGTATCAACCTCAAAAGCATGCCCGATATCATTTTCTCTCTCTGCGTATAGACGCAACAGGTCTTCTGTCATATCTTCAATTGCAGCTTTAACACGGGCTTTAGTTTTTATCCATTCAGAGCCTCCCATTTTATTTAATTTGGGTCTGGCTGCTTCACTACCAATATATTTTTGTATTAAATTCATTTGGTCTGTAGGCACGTATAAATTGTCTTCTCCTGAGTAGCTAATTTTTAGGTAGTCTTTTTTTATCCCTTTTACGATTAGCTCTTCTATCCCGGCATATTTACCTATTCCATGAGATTCGTGCACAACGAAATCCCCTATTTTGAGTTCTAAGTAATTTGGAATTGCTCTAGCATCATCTCTTTTTCGTTTATTCTTTTTTTGCTTATGCACACCATAAATTTCGTAGTCTGAAATTAGAACGTATTTAGAATCTACATATTCAAAGCCTTTTTGTATGCTTCCTCTCACAATCGATATATGCCTAGCTACAATGCTTTGTTCATCTGCTTTAACAAGCGATGCGCTCATTTCTCTTTCTTTTAATAATTCCTCTAGTCTCTTTGCTTTGTCTTCTGTCCCTGGCAATAATACTATTTTATACCCTCTCTTTAAGAATGCTTTCAATTCTTCCACAAGCACGTTTGTTTTGCCATGGAATGATTGAACATCTCTTGTTACAAAATTTGTTATCTCCATTGGTGGAAAGTCTAAATTTTGCTTTGATAGCAAACTCATTGTAATAACCGTGTGTTTCTTAAAGCTTTCAACAATCTCATTATAGGTGAGAATTCTCTCAGATTGTCCCGGCAATACTTCGCCTCGTTCTAAGAGTGTTTTAAAATTCTCATTAAACTCTGCTGTTAGAACTTCTATCTTCTCTTTGACTCTACTAGGTTCATCTATAAAAACTAGTGCATCTGGTCTTAAATAATCAATTAAAGATGTTCTTTCCTTGTAAATGTATGGCATATATAGGTCTGCACCTTTAAACTGGCTCATTTGCTCTAATTTTTCTATTTTTTGTACAGTCTTTTTTTCTAGCCTCTCCTTTATTGAATCGGAATGCTTCAATTTTGCTTTATTTAGTTCTTTTAAAATAGATTTGATTGCCCCTTTAATTTTGCTTGGCTCAAGAATAATTTCAAGCACAGGATAAATACTTATGGTGTCAATTTTTTCAACCGATTTTTGTGTTTTTACATCAAAAAAACGAATAGAGTCTACTTCATTATCAAACAGCTCTATTCTAACAGGATGTTCAGTAGATGCTGAAAATACATCGACAATCGCTCCTCGTATACTAAAATCTCCTATTTTTTCTACTCTCTCTGTGCGAATATACCCTTGGGTAACTAAATTTTTTATGGTCTCCCCCAAATCTATTTCTTCTCCCACTTTAATTTTCAAACTATATTCACAAAAAAAATTAGGTGGAGTAAGCCTTAGTAAAAGCGCCCCTATAGAAGCTATTACTACACTCTTTTCATTCTTAATTAGTTTTTCAAGAACTGAACTTCTTTCGTGTTCTTGTGAGTGCCATGTTGTTTCTACATCGTAGTACATCACTTCTTTTGACCTAAACAAACTAACTTTATCACCTAAGTAAAATTTTAAATCTTGAAATATTTTTTTAGCTTCTAAGTCATTATACGTAAGTATGCATATTTGTTTGTTAGTATCACAATGGATTGCCGCAATCATATGGGCTTTTTGTGAATCGGTCAGACCATGTAGCGCAAGAATATTTTTTTTTGTTTTTGCCGATGATATAACTCGTTTATAATCAACTGATTTTTTTATTGGTTCTAAAAGAATATTTTTCATTTAATTACTCCTAGAGTGTGAAAAAAAGGTTTCACCATATTTTACCCATTGTATTTGTTCATAGCTTCTTCTATATTTTCTTCTAAAATTGATTCTATTGTTAGCGCCGCTTTATTTATTGATTCATTTATCAACGATACTTCTTCTTTTCTAAATCTACT
>JAJOKQ010000090.1 GCA_021129785.1 Clostridiales bacterium
GGCGTAAACGAGAAAATTGAGGGGTTTTATGACGTATGTTGTATGGTAGGGTTAACAGGTAAACAAGGAGTGATTATTCCAAGACAAAACCTAAAAAATCTTATGCTAAAAAAAGAAGTAATAAAAGCTGTAAAAGAAAGCAAATTTCATATTTATGCAATTGAACATGTTGATGAAGGAATAGAAATATTAACCGGCATGGCTTCAGGGGTTAAAACTAATTTAGGTGAGTATTCCAAAAATACAATTAACTTTTTTGTTTCAGAGAAATTAAAGAAGGTATCAACAAGTGAAAAAAAGTATGAAAATAAAGATAAATAATTAACAAAAAAGGTTGCGTAACTAGAAAAAGTGGTGTAGAATTAGCGTGCATAGTAGTAAATCATATTTTTGAGAGGGGTTTCAAAATGAGCATAAATAAGGCGCCAAAAAATAACGTGTTCTACAGAAACAGCAATTGGCATTATCCTAAGATCGAAAGAGGAGAAGGAATCTACTTATTTGATAAAGATGGGAAAAAATACTTAGATGGATGCGCAGGGTCTGCTGTGGTAAACATAGGGCATGGAAATAAGGAAATAGCAGAATTTGCCAAGGAGCAAATAGAGAAAATTGCATTCACGCATCTGTCAAGGTGGACAGCAGACTCTATTGAACAGTGTGCAGAAAGAGTAGCACAATGGGCTCCATGTAACGTTAGTTATGTGTATTTCTTATCAGGTGGTTCAGAGGCTTCAGAAACAGCAATTAAATTAGCAAGACAGTACTATGTTGAAAGAGAAGGTCCTAGCACCTTGAAGTGGAAGATTATTTCAAAGTGGAATTCATTTCACGGTAACACATTAGGTGCATTAGCAATGACAGGAATCACAGGAAGAAGAAAAATATTTGACCAAATGCTTGTTAACTTCCCTAAGGTACCTCAGTTTTACCACTACAGAAATATGTGGGATGCGGAGACAATTGAAAAAACTAGTATTAAGGCAGCACATGCTTTAGAAGAAGAAATACTAAGGCAAGGTGCAGAAAACATTGCGGCATTTATTTCTGAGCCAGTTATTGGTTCGGCAGCGCCGGGAGTTCACCCTACAAGAACATATTTTAAAATTATTAGAGAGATATGCGATAAATACGATATCTTATTTATTGACGACGAAGTAATGGCGGGATTTGGAAGAACTGGAGAAAATTTTGCTATAAATCATTATGGCGGAGAATGCGACATAGTACCTGATATAATAGTTACAGGAAAAGGAATGGGCTGCGGCTATACCCCTATTGCAGCTGCTATTGTATCTGATAGAATATATTATACAATGATGACTAAAGGAACTGGTTTATTTATTCACGGGCATACTTATGCTGGAAACCCGCTTTCTTGTGGGATTGCAAATAAGGCTTTGGAAATAATTGAGAGAGAAAATTATGTCGAAAATGCAAAGATTCAAGGAGACTATTTACTTGAAAAATTACAAGATTTATATAAGTACCCAATAGTAGGAGATATTAGAGGTAAAGGGTTAATGATAGGTGTAGAACTAGTCCAAGATAAAAAAACGAAAAAACCGTTTGATATAAGCAAAAATGTTAGAAGTAAATTAACTTCGCAATGTTTGGAGGAAGGTCTAGTAATCTACCCTGGTGGTGGAAGTGTAGACGGAGAAAGAGGCGACCATTTCTTGTTAGCACCGCCGCTAAATATTACAAAAGAGCAGGTTGATGAATTGGTTTATATGCTGGATATAGGTATTCGAAAAATCTGTGAGGAAGTTATTTAACCAGCTTTTCCAAACTTATACTATTATTTCACTATAGGAAAGTAGTAGTATAGGTCTTGTTTTAAGGCAAACTAAATGATACATAGGGAGGGAACAAAATGCAAAAACTTATTATTACTGCAGCTTTAACAGGTAATGTGCCAACTAAGGAATTAAACCCAGCATTACCAATTACTATCGATGAAATCGTAGAGGATGCAAAAAAATGTAGAGAATTAGGTGCATCTATTGCTCATATGCATGTTAGAGACAGCAAAGGAAAACCGACTAGCGATAGAGCACTATTTAAAGAACTTTTAGAGAAAATAGAAGCAGAGAAAATTGATATTATAACACAATTGTCTACTGGAGCAAGAGGTGGTGGAAACACTATTGAGTGGAGGAGCCAAATGCTTGATTTAAATACGGATATGGCTAGTCTAGCAACTGGATCGTCTAACTTTCCCACTAGTGTTAATGCTAACTCGCCAGAGCTGATTAAAGCATTAGCTGATAAAATGTATGAAAACGGCATTAAGCCAGAAATAGAGGCTTTTGATGTTGCTATGATTTCATATTCAAAATGGCTTTTAAAGAAAGGAATTCTTAAAGGACCACTTCATTTTAACCTTGTTATGAATATTCCAGGGTCTATTGAAGGAACTCCAAAGAACTTATTGTTTATGGTTGATAGCTTACCTGAGGGTTCAACATGGACAGTTTCAGGTATAGGAAAATCGCAAATACCTATGATTACACTTGCAATTATTTTAGGAGGTCATGTTAGAACAGGGCTTGAAGACACTCTTATGTATTCAAAAGGCGTGCCTGCTACAAACTCAATGCTCATAGAAAGAGTAGTGAGAATAGCAAAAGAACTAGGAAGAGAGATAGCAACGACAGAAGAAGCAAGAGAAATACTAGGATTGTAACGATATTATATTTTAATGGAGGAAGAAATAGATGAACAAAGTTATAGATATAGAGAAATTTACAAATAAAATTAAAGATGGAATGACAATAATGATTGGTGGATTTTTAGGAAATGGGACTCCAGAGACTTTAATTGATGCAATTGTAGAAAAAGGAGTAAAAAACTTAACAATAATTGCAAATGATACCGCGTTTGTTGATAAAGGAATAGGAAAACTAATAGTAAACAAACAAGTAAAAAAAGTAATTACTTCACATATTGGAACAAATAAAGAGACAGGAAGACAACTAAATGCAGGTGAATTAGACGTAGTGTTAGTGCCTCAAGGAACACTTGCAGAACAAGTGAGAGCAGGTGGCGCTGGTTTGGGTGGAATACTTACACCAACAGGTTTGGGTACGATAGTAGAAGAGAACAAACAAAAAATTGTAGTAGATGGAAAAGAGTACTTACTAGAAACCCCTATAAGGGCAGATGTTGCACTAATTGCAGCTTCAAAGGTTGATAAGTCAGGAAATGCGTACCACACTAAATCAACTAGAAATTTTAATCCATTAATGGCGACAGCTGCTGACCTCGTTGTAGTTGAAGCAGAAAAGGTTGTTGAAATTGGTGAAATTGACCCAGATGTAGTAATGACATTGGGAATATTTGTAGACTTTGTCGTAAGGGGTGAGAATAATGGATAAAAATTTGGTGAAAGACACTATAGCTAAAAGAGTTGCGCTAGAAATGAACGATGGAGACTTAGTTAATTTAGGTATCGGTCTTCCTACATTGGTTGCAAATTTTATCCCTAAAGATATTAGTATAACTCTACAGTCAGAAAATGGGTTTGTAGGATTAGGTCCTGCACCAGCTGAAGGCGAAGAAGATAAAGATTTAGTTAATGCTGGCTCGCAGCCTGTTACAATTTTGCCAGGAGGAGCATTTTTTGATAGCCTTACATCTTTTGGAATAATAAGAGGCGGGCATCTTGATGCAACAGTTTTAGGAGCATTACAAGTAGATGAAAAAGGCAATCTTGCAAACTGGATGATTCCAGGTAAAATGGTCCCAGGTATGGGCGGAGCAATGGACTTAGTAACTGGTGCAAAAAGAGTTATTGTGGCAATGGTACATACAGCCAAAGGCACACCGAAAATTCTAAAAGAATGTAATCTACCTCTCACAGCAGCAGGTAAAGTAGATTTAATAATTACTGAAATGGGAGTTATGAAAGTAACTACTAAAGGATTATTATTAACTGAATTAAACCCTGAATTTACAGTAGATGATATAAAAAAGGCGACGGATGCGGAGTTAATAATTAGTTATGATTTAAAGGAAATGAGAACTAAATAGAATATTACTTGTGGATCAGAATTTCAAGTAGTATAAGCAAAAGAACATAAGACTCTATAAGAGATTCTTATGTTCTTTTGCAAAGTAGAGAATAGAAATATTATACCAATATTAAATTTAGATGACGAAAGCAAATTACCAACTAATTCATTTGAAATGACGTGATGACTACTGTTATAATAAGACTATATTGAATATAAACTGACAAAAAAGTGGGCAATATTAAAAAATAGGCATAATGTACTAATTTTTGCTGGAAAATTAGCAGGAATATATATAGTTTTGTCGAAACATATTAGTAATCAGGAGTTGATGACATTGATAGAAATGCATAATGTTTTTAAAACATATCAAAAAGATATACATGCTTTATCTAATATAAATATTATGATAAAAAAAGGAGAATTTGTTTTTTTAGTAGGACCAAGTGGAGCAGGAAAAACAACTTTTACAAAACTAATTTTAAAAGAAGAAAACCCAGATTGCGGGAAAATATATATAGATGGCGAAGACATCACAAATCTATCTAGCAGAAAAATACCTTATTTAAGGAGAAATATTGGAGTAGTTTTTCAAGATTTTAGATTACTTCCCAACAAAAATGTCTATGAAAATATTACGTTTGCAATGAATGTTATTGGAGCAACGTCAAAAGAAATAAGAAGAAGAGTTCCTATGCTTTTAGCAATGGTAGGATTAAGTGCACAAGCTGGAAACTTACCGCATGAATTATCAGGAGGAGAGAAACAGCGTGTGTCAATTGCGAGAGCAATAGTTAACAACCCTTCATTATTGATTGCAGATGAACCAACAGGAAACTTGGATCCTGCAACTGCATGGGGAATTATGAGAGTATTAAGACAGGTAAATAGGCGAGGTACGACAATACTGATGTTAACACATGCTAAAGATATTGTTGATGTAATGCAAAAAAGAGTTATTGCCCTTGAAAGAGGTAAAATTGTTAGAGATGAACTGCAGGGGGCATATGGCTATGAAGATTAGATCCTTTAAATATATATTGAGGCAAGGCTTAGTTGGTATATGGAGAAATAGAACAATGGGTTTGGCGTCAATTGCTTCTGTTAGTGCCACCTTAATAGTTCTAGGATTGATAATAATTCTAGTGCTTAACATTAACAATATGGCAGAGCTTGTTCAAGTTCAGTTTGAGACTATACAAGTTTTCTTAGAAGATGAACTCCCACTTAAGAGTATTTCAGAAATAGGAGATAGAATTGAAAATATTGATGGTGTGAAAAGCACTATGTATGAATCGAAAGAAGTGGCGTTAAGAAATATGAAAGATAGATGGGGAGATCAGGCACATTTACTAGAATACTTAGAATCAAACCCTTTACCTAACTCATATATAATTTATTTAGATTCAATTGAACAAGCGCATGAAGTTGTTTATGAACTAAAAGAAATACATGGGATTAGCGACATAAGGTACTACAAAGAAATTATTGACAATCTGATTAGAATAGCGAGTTTCATTACAAATATTGGGCTAATATTGATTGGTACACTTATAATAATTTCTATATTCATAATTGTAAATACGATTAAAATTACACTTAATGCAAGAAAGCAAGAAATAACGATTATGAAAGATATTGGAGCAACAAATTGGTTCATTAGGTGGCCATTGATTATTGAAGGCACAATACTTGGATTTATAGGAGCACTTATTGCAGTAGCTATCGTCCATTATGGATACCAGCACTTCTATAATATGATTCTAACAAGATTTACCGTCATGTTTAGTGCGTACATGATAACAGTTCCAGAAATGTTTGGAAGAATACTTGTTATGTTTGCAATTATCGGATCGGGAGTAGGTGCGTTAGGTAGCATTTTATCTTTGAGAAGATATTTAAGAGTGTGATTTTAGTTAACACTGTTTTAATGAATTTGGACATATTGAGGGGGCAAGCTTGTGAAAAACAAAAAAACTATCTATATCTATTTTATTATTTTTATGTTTATACTTTCTTCTGTTTCTGCTTTTGGAAATAGTATAGACAGACTAAATGAAAAGATAGAAGAGAAAAATGAACAAACAAAAGAAACGAGCAATCAACTAAGTGGAGTACAAAAACAGCATAAATCTGTAATTGCACAGCTAAAAGAGACAGAAGCACAGATTGAAAAAGTAGAAAAGGAAATTGAAGACGTTAAAATTAAAATTTCAGACGCTGAAGATAATATCTTTGATACATTAGAACAACTTACAGAGGCAGAAAATAATATTTTAAAGAATAATGATGCATTGTCTTCAAGATTAAGTGTTATGTATAAAAATGGGAACATTGGCTATTTGGAAGTACTACTGAGTTCGAGGAGTTTTACAGAAGTACTAACAAACATTGATATGATAAAGAGGATAATAAATAGTGACGTAGAGTTATTGAAATTTATGAAAGAACAACGCGATATAATTGAGAGCAAAAAAATACAATTAGAGATCAAAAGAAGTAAGCTCTTAGTATTAAAGAACGATGTAGAAGGTAAGCAAGAGAGGCTAATTGTATCACGTGGTAACCAAGATAGATTGAGAAAAGAACTTTTAAAGGACGAGCAAGAACTAAAAGCACTACTTGATAGACATCAAAAAGATGCAGAAAGACTCGAAAAAGAGTTAACAAAATTACTATCTGCAGGAGAATATGTTGGTGGAGAAATGCAATGGCCGGCACCAGGATTTGAAAGAATTACGTCTCCTTTTGGATACCGAATACATCCAATTTTAAAAACAAAACGAATGCATTCAGGTATTGATATTGCAACTCCAAGAGGAACAACAATTGTAGCTGCTACAAGAGGGACAGTGGTTTTTTCAGGAGTATTGGGAGGTTATGGAAGAACTATTATCATTGACCATGGTGGGGGCATAATGACATTGTATGCTCATAATTCAAGGTTGTTGGTTAAAGCAGGGCAAAAAGTGCTGAGAGGGCAGAGAGTTGCTTTAGCAGGAAGCACTGGAATGTCTACGGGGCCTCATTTGCATTTTGAAGTGCGTAAAAATGCTAAA
>JAJOKQ010000070.1 GCA_021129785.1 Clostridiales bacterium
AAAAACACTCATTTTTTTTATTCTTGCAAAACAAATTTACAAAAGAACTAACTTTATGTATTTGTATATATATATCGGTATTTTACATATCAAAGTCCCACCTATTTTGCTAAATAACCCCTCTAATCTTGGTGGACTTGGAGAAACTGTATCTAAATGCTATTTCTTGCTTTATAGCAATACTGTATGACAGAAGTGATAGTTTCTCAAAATAACCTCTTCTTCTATAGTCTCTATGGGTCATGGCGTCAACCGATTGGCCCCCTAATAGTTCTTTTTGTCCAATAACTATCCTCGCTGGAATTAGTGTACATTGACCTATTAAAGCGTCTGCATTTTCTGCTAACGCAATAATGGCGTTTCCGGGAAGATTCTCTCTAAATTCCCATTTCTATTGTTCAATAGAACGATTTTGTTGAAATATATCATTAAATAGCTCTACTATTTTTTTCGTCATTTGATTTGTAACCTCTAATATTCACCATTTTCAGCCTATCCCTCTACATTATCTCTTCATACAGTTCTTCTAATCTATATACCATCATTTTCACATCAAATAATTTAACAACACGCTCTCTACCAATTTCACCTAGCTTCTTCCGCAACTTTTTGTCATCTATCAACAATTGTAATTTCTCGGCCAGCATATCAGAATTGCGCGGTGTAAAATAGAGCCCAGCCTCTGCTACCACTTCTCTAATAGCTTCCAAATTTGTAGCAACAATCGGTTTTCCAAGCACCATTCCTTCAGTTAAAACAAGTCCAAATGCTTCATTAGTAGAAGTCAATACGCATATATCCAATTGTTTAATTACTTCCTTGATATTGTTAACAAACCCCATAAATACAACGCTATGGTCAATCCCAAGCTCTTTTGCCATCTCTTTAATTGTTTTTTCTCTTGAGCCTTTACCTACAATAAAAAACTTTACATTCTCATTCTCATCTGTAATTTTTTTTGCAGCTCTTAAGTAGGTTTCATGATCTTTCTCTATTTCTATTCTTGCAACCATTCCAATCGTTATGAAGTTATTGTAACCACAATTGCTATACAATCCATTATCTTCGTTGCCATCGAAGAAATCTACATCTATTCCATTGTGAATTACTTTTATTGCTTCATCTTTAACTCCGCTCTTCTTTAGGGAATTCGCCACCACATTTGAAATTGCAATTATTCTATCAGTCAACATATCTGTAGTCCACTTTAAAATTCTTTTATTGACAGACCTCTGTTTCCAGTGTTTAGTCATAACAATTTTCGATCCCACAAGTTTTGCAGCTAGTCGCCCTGCCAAACTTCCGTGAACGTGCACTATATGAGGTTTTTCTTTATTCAGCATAATAAATATTTTTATAAAGAGTCTTATATCAAAACTTGTTGGTTTAATGCTTGCAGATAGGTAGCACGCATGAACATCAGAGTCTTCTAATATTTTTTCATACAACTGTCCTTTCCCATGGTTTATTACTTTCACTTCAAATTTTTCTTTATTTCTATATTTCAATATATTCAAAAGATATCGCCCAGCACCGCCGAAAGCATGATCGGAAATAATATGGATAACTTTAATCATTAGTTTCAACTCCAATTTCCACGCTACTTATTACTAACCCTATAATCACCCAGAAAAAAAATAATATCCTAGGATCGAACCATACATGCTCAACCATTCCATGTAAAATATGTCCTGCCATTGCTGCTAAAAGTCCATATGTGAAAATCACATTTTTTCTGCACGGCATCCGAGGTATGCTTAATATTGCCCATTTCCACAATGCTAGTAGAAACACGAAAAAAGCAATAAGTCCCAAAACACCTGTTTCTGATGCTAATTGCAAAAACAAATTATGAGAATGAACTGCTAATGCACTTCCAAAAACAAAGTACTGATACTGATATGAAAACGCCTCTAATCCTAACCCTACTCCCCTAAGCCAGTGATATTGCACTAAATCTATAGTTCCAATCCAAATAGAAATCCTATACGCGTTAGATGAATCTGCTAAATTTGCAATAGACGCAAATCGACGCATTATAATATCTGGTAGCATAACAATAGATAGTACTCCCATAGTTCCTATTGCTATTAATAATCTTTTGTCAGTTAACACAAAAAAAACAGTAATGGCAAACAAAAATGCGAGCCAACCACCTCTTGATAGGCTTAGCAAAAGTCCCGTGAAAATCATTGCTCCGCAAAACCCATAAAATAACCGCTCCCATATTTTTTTTTCTGTCAAAACAATAATTACTGCCATGACTCCAACAATAACTAGATATTTAGCAAGCACGTTCGGGTTTCCTAATGTGCCCATAGCTCTAGTAGTAACTTCGCCAAACGCTTCTACATCCACCCATGTTCCACCCATTGAAATTTTAAAATTGTATTGCAATATAGCATAAAAACTCTGGAACAAGCCTGCACTCACATTAACTTTCATAAAGTTAATTAACCTCTTGTCTGTATTTAGGAGATTCACAAGCGTATAGGCAAAAATCATTCCACTAAAATAAAGCGTCAATGTTCTTATACTGCTTACTTTAAAAGGTGAAACCAAAACAGCTAAAGCAAGAAAACCAAAAAATAGAATGCAAAAAGGCTCGAGTTTTATTGTTTTAGTTACTTTTTCTTTTGCTATGAAGCTAATAAATACCGCGAAAGCAAGAAATACTATTTGTGTTAAGTCTAGAAGAGGCAACAAAAAAGCGAATATGTAAACCCCTTTGATTGTCTTAAATAGAGAAACATATAAAATATATGCAAAACCAACCAATGGGAATATTGGGTTGGTCTCCAAGAACATAAACAGAACAGCTATAAATATAAAAGAATATCCCCTTAAACGTGTTTTGTTGCAAAATTTATAGGGTGCACAGAAAACCGAGTAAGAAAAACTAGACTCAGTACTATTGTTAATATAATCTAAGCATTTGTTTTTAGCGTTCCAACATACACTAATAATACTTTGTATCGTTTTTCCAGTACTGCTTGCGCGCCAAATATCAAACATAGGATAATCTTTTGTAATCGATCGATAAATCAAACTACATTTAACTGAGTGCATCATATATTTATTGAATTTAGAAAGCAATTTTACAGTATAGCTATCGGTAATTAATAAATAGATAAACGTAATTGACTTAATGAATTTACTATTAGTCATCATAATCCCTCACTAATCCTGTATTCCAAAAACTACTCCCACACCTTCAAAGTGCTTAGTTAGTACACGTAGCTCTGTCCCCACCTTTATTTCAATAGTGCCAATAAGAACTTTGTTTTCTCTAATTGAGCCTGTCCCTCGCAAAACAATTAAAGCATCAAATCGATCTGGAACTATCGCATTTACAAGCTTACCTTCACTTGTTTCAACTATTTTCGTCGCCGGATTAATCTCAATACTCACCACATCAACTTTAGCATTTCTCCCAGTTTTTTGTAGCCTTCCTGGTTCTTTAAATAAAGCTTCAACTTGGAATTTAGTTAATTGAGGCAGAAAAACTGTCACCGTTATCTCGTCTTCTTCTCCTATTTCTTCTTGCAAATTAGAGAAAAACAACCCTTGTTTTAGAGCAAAAAAACCTATCCCCACTATAACAACTAATACAACAAAATCAATCCAGTTAATTTTCCCAAACAATTTCCCTTCACTATCAATCACTTTCATTTGCAAAGCCCCCTTGTGTTTCATACTAATTTTTTTATTAGTTTTCAATATAGAATGCTCCCTTTATCATTATAAACAAATCTGTTTTTGCTTTTATCCCTCTACCATCATCTCTTGGAATAATTATCAAATGATTCGCTGGGACGGATTCGCCACTCTTAATATCGCGCGCAGCAGTGACGTCTGACAAACCTCCTAATTCGCTTGTAATTGCCGAAGCTTTACCACCTCTTATTATTAGTTCTGTTCCTTTACCTGCAATTACGGCCTGCCCTGCTTTTACTTCAACTACTTCAAAAGTTGCCGCAGTTCTATTGCGCTCTGCTTCAGCTACTTTTTCATCTATATAAAATTGCATTTGCTCCATTCTTTGCTCTACATAAGACAAAGTAACAAGCGGATCTCCCTGAGTTCCTGGTTCATTATTCATTGCATAAACTGCCTGTACTACTATTATTAAAGAAAAAATACTAGTCAAAACTAGTACTGATTTCTTGTTAAAATGTTTTATCAATGGTATCCCTCCGTTATAGAATTATTAATTACCGTGCAAAAAGACCTAAACGGAACATTCAAGTCTTCCTTAAAAATCTATTATGCTAAAGCTTACACATAGCCCTTCATTGACTCTTTCCATAATCGCTTCATCTATATTCCCAACTTTTTCTTCTAGCCTTTTCTTATCAATCGTGCGTATTTGTTCTAATAATATTACTGAATCTTTAGGTAGTCCGTATTCCTTCGCAGTAATTTCAACATGTGTAGGAAGTTTCGCCTTGCTAATTTGTGATGTAATTGCTGCAACAATAACCGTTGGGCTATACCTATTACCTATGTCGTTTTGTACTATTAATACAGGTCTAACTCCTCCTTGCTCTGATCCTACAACTGGGCTCAAGTCTGCATAAAATATATCCCCTCTTTTTGCATTCACATCATTCACACTCCGCTATTTTCGTTTCATAGTTTTTTAAAGAGGAAATATCTTGACTTAATCCTGTTTCTGCTATAGACAAATTAATTGTTGCCATCTCTTGATACCCATTTTTCATTTTTTCTTTTCTCTCTATCTTGCTTTTTTCCCTAATATACATTTTCATTGCTTTTATTATAAACTCGCTTCTGTTCGTTTTTTCATTTGATACAATATCATCGATTTCCCTCAGAAGGTTATCAGGTAAACTGATAAGGATTTTTTTAGATTCTGCCATTGTTGCACCTCCAAATATTTGAGAATATAATTACACTCAATTATATATTATTCATTGTAAGCCTGTCAATATGTATTACTCATTGTAAAAAATACCTTTTTCACTCTAACACATAATCTCTAACTTTAATAATGATATTATCTTCAAGATAAACTCTCGGAACCCTTCGCCCCACCATACAAACAATTTCGTAATTAATAGTTCCTAGTTTATCTGCCAATGTATCAGCAGTATTTACTTTTTTTTCATCTTCACCAAATATTATTACTTCGTCACCTCTTATAACTTCAATACCTGTAGCATCAACCATGCTTTGATCCATGCATATTTTCCCAACGACTGGCAATTTTTCTCCTTTTATAGTTACTTCAGCTTTATTTGTCAGCATTCTAGTAAAGCCGTCTGCATACCCTATTGGTAATGTGACGATATTGCTTTCTTCTTTAGTTTTATATATCAGACCATAGCTTACCCCTCTTCCTTTAGGAAGTTTTTTAGAATGTGCTACTTTAGTCTTCAATGTCATAACCGGTTTTAAGATAATTTTTTCTTTGTTCACTTCTTTCGATGGGTATAAGCCATAAAGCATTATGCCTGCTCTTACCATATCTAAATTCATTTCCGGAATATCAATAATAGCGGCACTATTTGAAACATGCTTAATTTCTATATTAAAACCTTCTTTTTCTAATTCATTTACAAAGTTAATAAATTGATTATACTGCTGATACGTAAAAGTTTTATCTTTTATATCTGCAACCGCAAAATGTGTATATATACCCTCTACGTAAATGTTGTCAAGCTTAAAGACTTCTTTTACAACACTTAACTCTTGATCTGTAGCTTGAAAACCTAATCTCGACATTCCTGTATCAACTATTACATGTATTTGCATAGTTCTGTTCATAGTGCTTGCAACTTTAGAAAAAACCCTAGCTTGATCTAAAGAATAAACTGTCTGTGTTAAGTTATAGTCTATTATTAAGCCTGCATGGTCAGCAGGGGTATAACCTAAAACTAATATAGGAACATCTACACCTGCTTTTCTAAGCTGTATAGCCTCAGATAATATTGCTACAGCAAATCTATCTGCTCCGTTATCTAATAAAGTTTGTGCTATTTCAACAGCCCCATGCCCATATCCATCAGCCTTTATTACCGCACATACTATTGTATTCTTTTTAACTGCCTTCCTAACTTCTTTTACATTGTGTTTTAAGTAGTCGAGATTAATTTCCGCCCAAGCAGGTCTTAGCATTTTATGCTCGTATATTCTTTCTCTTTTTTTCATGTTCAAATCCTTTCTTTAGCAAGTAGGGAGATTCTTGCTTTAGTTTTATTATACAAGGGGGGGGTGGATAGTTTCGTTCAATCTATCCTAGTAGAAGTTGCTATTGCTTGTGCTACTGCATTATATCTTGTATGTGATATAGTAATTAATATTTCACTTATGTCTTGACTATATGCAATGTCTTTAGCATTATTATGCAATTTTACATATGGTTTCCCCATTTTGTCGTTTAAAATTTCTATATCTTTCCACTTTATATTCCTAAAGCCTGTGCCTAGTGCTTTTGATACTGCTTCTTTAGAAGCAAAACTTCCAGCTATTGTTGTAAATTTAGATCCCTTGCTGATGTATAGAGAAATTTCACAATCGGTAAATAAACGACTTAGAAATCTATCGTTTTTTTCTATTGCTTTTTTAATTCTTCCTACTTCGACAATATCTATTCCAATACCTTTAATCATCTGTACACCTCTTATTCATTTTTTCCTGTTTTTTCTTCGTTATGCTCTTGTAATAGTTTAATATCTAATTTCTCCATCTCTCTATGCCCAAGCATTCTGTGCAAAAATGAATAGTACAATTCTATATTTGCTTCATGATTTTCTTTCTCTTTCCTTAGTGAATCTAAAATGCTCCTAATTCTAGCGACTTCACCATTAGTTTTCTCAAGTTTATCAAGCGCCTTGTTCAATGATTTATATGATACTTTAATCGTTTCAATTAGTAAGTCCAAGTTGATTTCTTCTATTTTTATTGGAATATTCTCTATATTTCGATTGATTTCCACTAGATTTTTGTTTAATAAGTCTATTTTTTCTTTATTATTTTCGATTTGAATGCTAATTTTATCAAGAGATCTTTCTTCTTCTTCA
>JAJOKQ010000011.1 GCA_021129785.1 Clostridiales bacterium
GCGTTTGGGATTTGGGCTCATTTGCACGAGGAAAAGAAATAGAAAGGCTTTTAGGATCAAATACACATTCTAATTTTCCAACAGTAGATAAAATTGAAGGAAGAACAATAACAAGCATAACAAGTCACGATACTAGAGCAGCAAGTAATAAAGATGGCGGGTTGTACAAAAATATCATTAAAGGTGTTGACAAACTAGACGAGTTTAAAGATGCGACTTACGCAGGAACAACTATATCAGAAAATGATTATGATTTTAAAGTTTTAAATATAGTTCTTCCTGATGAACCATTATGTAAGGAACAAATAAGAGGTATATTTGACGCAAAATCGGCAGCGCTTAAAAAAGGGATAAAAATTATTATTACAGTTGTGAAATGATGATGCTGCAAAGGAGGAACTTAAAAAATCACCCCTAAAAAATGGAAAATGGAGGAGGAAAATAAAAGTTTTCTTTGCAATAGATTAAGATTTTCTATATAATGAAATTTAAAAACATGCTAAGCGGAGGACGTAATAATGCTGATTAAAATGAAAAAACCAAAACTAGCACCTACACAAGTATTAGTGCTGGGGTTTGCAGTGCTGATAATAATTGGTGCTATTTTATTAAACTTACCGATTGCATCTGTCAACGGAGCTAGTATTGGGTTTTTAGATGCGATGTTTACTTCAACTTCGGCTGTGTGCGTAACTGGATTAGTAGTTGTTGATACAGGAACACATTGGTCAGCTTTTGGAAAAACGGTAATTTTGATTTTAATCCAAATTGGTGGGTTAGGATTTATGACAATGGGAACAATGATTGTCATGTTGCTAGGGAAAAAGATATCATTAAAAGACCGTTTAGTTATGAAGGAAGCATTAAACAGAAACGAATTGTCTGGTGTAGTAAAGCTAACTAGGTATATTTTATTCGGAACTTTTTTAATACAGTCAATAGGTGCTATTCTTTTATCGTTTAAGTTTATTCCTGAATTTGGATTGGGAAAAGGGATTGCATATTCAGTCTTTCACGCTATATCAGCTTTTTGCAATGCTGGTTTCGATATTATCGGAAATGGGAGAAGCTTGATGGACTATGTAGACAATATATACGTAAATGTTGTGGTGTGCCTACTTATTATATTGGGAGGGCTTGGATTTGCAGTAATATTAGACATTGTTAAAATTCGAAAGTTCAAACGTTTTTCTTTGCATTCAAAAATAGTTGTATTTGTAACTGCTTTGCTGTTGGGTGCTGGATTTGTAGTTTTTCTAGCACTTGAATGGAGCAACCCTAACACTTTAGGAGACTTAGGGTATGGAAGTAGATTTATAGCAGCTTTTTTTCAATCTGTTACCACTAGAACAGCAGGTTTCAATACAATTTCAACAGGCGAATTGACGAACGCCTCAAAACTATTTACTGTCATTTTAATGTTCATTGGAGGGTCGCCTGCATCAACAGCAGGAGGCGTTAAAACTGTAACTGTAGGAGCTATATTATTTATGGTTTACTCAGTACTTAGAGGTCGCGAAGAGACTGAAATATTTGGAAGAAGAATTTCACGAAACTTAGTTAATCGTGCAGCTACAATAGTTGCAATAGGAATAAGTATAGTGCTAACTATGACTATGCTGCTAACAATAACAGAATATAATCAACCATTTATAAACATACTATTCGAATCAGTTTCGGCATTTGCGACAGTAGGGCTGTCGACTGGACTAACTCCAGAATTAACAGGAGTAGGAAGAATAATAGTGA
Source organism: Clostridiales bacterium (assembly GCA_021129785.1). Taxonomy (GTDB): domain Bacteria; phylum Bacillota; class Clostridia; order Peptostreptococcales; family NVVX01. The sequence continues at coordinate 1,750 of JAJOKQ010000011.1, forward strand.
TGATAATGATGTTTATAGGACGACTAGGACCACTTACAGTAGCTTTTGCTCTAGCAAACAAGCTAAGAAAGAGTAATGGGAAAATTAGATATCCAGAAGAAAATATTTTAGTAGGATAGGAGAGATTTGAATGAAACAGTTTGTAGTAATTGGGTGTGGTAGATTTGGAAGTAGCGTAGCTGAAACGTTATGTTCGATGGGGAATGAGGTTTTAGCAATAGATAGTAGCGAAGAAATAATTCAGAGCATTGCTCCATATGTTACTCATGCAGCGCAAGCTGAGGCAACAGATGAACTCGCATTGAAATCACTAGGGATAGGAAATTTTGATGTTGTAATTATTTCAATTGCTGGAAATATTCAATCGTCTATTATGGCAGCATTAATTATAAAAGAAATGGGAGTTAGATACATAGTTGCAAAAGCACAAAGCGATCTGCATGCTAAAGTACTAACGAAAATAGGAGTAGATAGAGTAGTCTTTCCAGAGAGAGAAATGGGTAAAAGGGTAGCGCGCAATCTTATGACATCGAACATTGTAGACTTTATTGAACTTTCGCCTGAATACAGTATAGTTGAGACTATGTTACCTGAAAAGTGGGTGAATAAAACACTAGTTGAGATTGATGTTAGGGCGAATTATAATGTGAGTGTCATGGCAATAAAAAATGGCAACAATATAAATGTAGCACCTAAAGCAACAGATTTATTGAAGAAAGAAGATATTTTAGTGGTAATAGGACATAACGATGATCTAAAAAAAATTGAAAACATCTAATAGGTGGTAAAATGATGAAAACTCGCATTGACAGTGAAAGTAACAAATTAGTAAAGCATGCAAAATCACTAAAGATCAGAAAAAATAGAATAAAGAATAACCAATTCTTAATTGAAGGGGTAAGGATTGTGAAAGAAGCTCTAGACAATAATGCAATTATTGAATCTGTTTTCTATAGCGACAAATTGCATGAAGTTAATGGAGGACAAGAATTGTTAGAGCTGATTGTGAAGAATCATGATGTACATATGCTTTCTAACAAAGTATTTGATATATTGAGCGAGACAGAAAATTCGCAAGGAATAATTGCTGTAATAAAGAAAGAAGATTTTTTACTAGAGGATGTAATATCTAAAGAAAATCTGTTTTTTTTAGTTCTAGATCGTATTCAGGATCCGGCTAATATAGGAACGATTATAAGAACGGCTAAAGCAGTAAATGTGGATACAATAATTCTAACAAAAGGTTGCGTTGATGTATATAATAGCAAGGCACTAAGAGCAACGATGGGAGCTTTGTTTGGATTACCGATAATACAGTTTGATAACAATGATGAATGGATTAACAAACTAGAACAAAATAATATCAAACTAATTGCAACGTCACTAAACACAGAGAGAACATATTTAGATATCTCATATAATGGAAACATTGCTATTATTGTAGGCAACGAAGCAAATGGGATAGATCATACAATACTAGCTAAATCAGATGAAGTGGTCAAAATTCCGATGTTTGGAAAGATAGAATCATTGAATGTGACGGTTTCGGCAGCGGTACTATTATATAAAGCAATAGAAAAAAGATTTTATTAACACAAAACAGCTTACTTATCACTTTATATTGCTTTCTACAGAAAATGCTACAAACAACAAGTTGATTTGGCATTTTGGAATTATTAGAACTTTCTAAAAAAACAGTCTTATATATATAAATATTGTTGTGTGTGGCTTTAACATATGCTATAATTTACTCATACTACGTAAAAGATTGATAGGTTCTTTGAAAGAAATGTCAAAAGGGAGTGTTATTATGGAGAAAGCAGAAATATTCTGGAAAATCTTTATATTTACAGGTTCCGTGACGGCTTACATCATGTATAAGAAATTATTGCTTCACTAATAATAGAATACAAAGATAGAGAGAAGTATGCTATTAATTGTTTGAAAGAGAGTAAGTGCCTTGGGTATGAGCAATTTGAAATAAAATAGCAGAAGTTCGCTCTGGAGTAGTAAAATTGAAATTAAGTAGGTTTTGCTGGGCACCGTTAAAAGTCTTTGAGAGGCATGTAATATGTGCTGTTTGGGTGGTACCGAGGAGAGAACCTTCGTCCCAGTTTAGGGATGGGGTTTTTTGTTATGAGTGAGTAGGAATATAGCATTTGAAAGGAGACAAATCATGCAAGAAGAGTTAAAGAATATTGAGAGCTGCGCAATAGAAGATATTAAAAATACAAACACGTCTGAGGAAATAGATAAAGTAAGGGTAAAATATTTAGGCAAAAAAGGTGAGTTAACTAAGGTGCTAAGAGGTATGGGAAAATTATCGTCAGAACAGAGACCGATAATAGGTAAAATTGCAAATATTGTTAGAGAAAACATTGAGCAGTCAATAGTAAGTAGGATAAACAATATCAAGCAAGAAGAACTAAATAACAGACTTAAAGGTGAAGTGATTGACGTTACTATGCCAGGGCAGAAAATAACCCTAGGGAAAAAACATCCAATAACACAGAGCATGGACGACTTAATAGGTATATTTACTAAAATGGGTTTCAAAGTAGTTGAAGGACCGGAAGTGGAATCTGTGTACTATAATTTTGAGGCACTAAATGCTGCAAAGAACCATCCTTCAAGGGATATGAGCGATACATTCTATATTGATGAGAATACAATTTTGAGAACTCAAACTTCTCCTGTTCAAGTTAGAACAATGGAAAAAACAAAACCACCAATTAGAATAATTTCACCGGGAAGATGTTTTAGAAATGACACGCCTGATGCAACACATACACCAATGTTTCATCAATTAGAGGGGTTAGTGGTAGATAAAGGAATAACATTAGGAGACTTAAAAGGAACGCTAGAAGTTTTTGCGAAGTATTTTTTTGGATCACAGACTAAAATTAAATTCAGACCACATTATTTTCCATTTACAGAACCTAGTGCAGAAGTTGATGCTACATGTTTTAAATGTGTTGGAAAAGGCTGCAGTTTATGCAAAGGTAGTGGGTGGATAGAGCTTTTAGGAGCTGGTATGGTACATCCAAATGTACTTAAAAACTGCAATATAGATCCTGAAATATATAGTGGCTTTGCTTTTGGCATGGGAATTGATAGACTAACAATGATGAAATATGGAATAGATGATATAAGATTGTTTTATGAAAACGACATGAGATTTTTAAATCAGTTTTAGGAGGAGAAATTATGTTAGCACCATTGAGTTGGTTGAAAGAATACGTAAGAATTGAGTTAGATACGAATACATTAGGGAATAAAATGACAATGACAGGCTCTAAAGTTGAAGAAGTCAAATTAGTAGGAAAAAATATTAGTGGTGTTCTAGTAGGCAAAATAGAAGATATTAAATCGCATCCTAATGCAGATAAGCTGATAATAACTATAGTAAATGTTGGCGATAGAAAACTACAAATAGTTACTGGAGCAACAAATGTAGCAGTCGGAGATCTTATTCCTGTTGCAGTTCATGGAGCAAAACTTGCTAATGATTTGAAAATTAAAAAAGGCAAGTTAAGAGGTGAAGTATCAGAAGGAATGCTTTGTTCTCCAGAGGAACTCGGTATTTCAAAGAACTTAATACCAGAAGATTGTAAAGATGGTATTTGGATACTTGATGGTCAATTTACTTTAGGTAAGGATTTTATGGATGAGCTGTTATTTAGAGACTATGTAATAGAGTTTGACATAACTTCGAATAGACCAGACTGTTTAAGCATGATAGGGATTGCGCGGGAGATTTCTGCAAGCACAGGTGAGATGCTGCGCTATCCAGAAATAAAATTCAAAAAAATAAAAGGTACTGCACTAGATAAAGTAGAAGTAGTAATAGAAGACGACGAAGGATGCAAAAGATATGTAGCAAGAGTAATAAAAAATGTGATAGTAAAAAGGTCGCCTACATGGCTACAACAAAAACTAATTAAAGCAGGAATTAGGCCAATAAACAATATAGTAGATATAACTAATTACGTAATGTTAGAGTACGGTCAACCGTTACATGCTTTTGATCTAGACACAATTAAAAGCAAGAAAATAGTCGTTAAAAGAGCAGCAGACGAAATATTTAGAACGTTAGATGGAAGATATAGAGAGCTAAATAATACAATGACCGTTATATCAGATGCTGATGAAACAATTGCTATAGCCGGTGTTATGGGTGGAGGAAAAACAGAAGTAAAATCAGGAACGACTACGTTACTACTTGAATCTGCAAACTTCGACAAAGACATGATTAGATTAACTTCTAAAGCTTTGCAACTAAGAACCGAAGCATCTTCTAGATTCGAAAAAGGTGTTGATACTAACATTGCAAAACTTGCAGTAGACAGAGCGTGCCAACTGATAGAATTACTAGAGTGTGGTGAAGTAGTTGAAGATGTAATTGATGTTTATCCAGTGAGAAAAGAAAAAAGAAAATTAACTATAAGAACAAAAAAAATTAACGAATTGTTAGGAACAGATTTAAAGCCAGAAGAAATTATTAATATATTAGAATCGCTAGAAATATGTGCTAATAGGAGTGAAGATAATATTGATGTTTTAATCCCTACGAATCGGGACGATTTAGTGGAAGAAGTCGACTTTATAGAGGAGATTGCTCGAATATATGGATTTGAGAGAATTAAGTCTACAATGCCAAAAGGAAGCGTAGTTATTGGCGGAAGAACTTATAGTCAGAACATAAGAGGATTAGTTAAAGAAATATTAAACTCATGCGGCTTTAACGAAATATTGACATATTCTTTTGTAAGCCCTAAAAGCATAGAAAAAATACATACTAATGAAAATAGTATAAAAAAGGATTATGTTAAATTGTTAAACCCATTAGGTGATGAAACAAGTGTAATGAGAACAACGCTTATACCAAATATGCTCGAAGTATTAGGAAGAAACTCAAACAGAATGGTGACAAATGTGCGTGCATTTGAATTAGGTAGTATTTTCATACCTAGTACGCAGACTGAAATAAACCTTCCAAATGAAATAGAGAATCTTGCTATTGGGATGTATGGCTCTGCTAACTTCTACATGTTAAAAGGTGTAATCGAAGAAATATTAAATCAGCTTGGTATAACTGATATGCAATTTGACGTAGAAAAATATCATTCGACATACCATCCAGGAAGATGTGCAAATATTATTGTTGCGGATCAAGTAATTGGTACTTTTGGACAATTGCACCCTACAGTTACTGAAAACTACAGTATAAACGCAAACTGTTTTATTGCCGAAAT
>JAJOKQ010000016.1 GCA_021129785.1 Clostridiales bacterium
AGCTAATATCTCTTCTTCTAAAGTATTCCATTTTTCGCATCCCGGACAACGTCCCATCCACTTTGGACTTTCATACCCACATTCTGTGCAAAAAAATTTGTTTTTTACTTTCGCCATAATTGCCTCTTTTCTTTTTTGAAAATTTTAACATGGTTTTTGAAAAATAAATGTTTAGAGCTTTTTCTTCTGGGTAATATAAGTGTACAACAGATAATAATCAAGTAATACTGTTTATTATCTGTAAACGGCAAAACTAATGAAAGTTAATGACGCAAAACTGAAGGGCCTACTCGATAATGCTTAATATCAATATATTGATGTGCATATTGTACGGTTGCCAGTTGCCAAAACAACTTTTCGGTTTAAATGCAAAACTATTTAAAGATAGTGGCGCAAAACTATAGGGTCTAACCAATCACTACTATTTCAAACTGTTTAGTCTTGAATATTAGTATCGCAGGCTAAATAGAAATTAGTATTTTGATTGCATGATAGCCAGCTAACGAGAAAGGTTTTTTATGTCACACATTAAGCAGCCTCCTTTATTCTTTAATATATAGAAATTCTCCCCCCGAAAGAATAGTCGTCTCAGACAACTATTCTTTCGAATATATTACTAATTTCTCTTCCTTAAAATCTATTTCTATCATATCTCCCTCTTTAATGCTTCCTCTAAGAAATCCTTCAGATATCTCGTCTTCCACCATTTTTTGCAAAACTCTTTTTAGGGGTCTCGCTCCTAGTTTTTCGTCAAACCCTTTGTCAACAATAAAGTCCTTCGCCGCGTCTTTTACGTTTAATCTAATACTCAGTTTTTTCAACCTACCATTCAAACCTTCTAACAATAAATCTACAATTTTTCTTATCTGTTTTCTATCAAGCGCGTGAAAAACAATAATATCATCAATTCTATTTAATAACTCAGGACGAAATGTTTTTTGCAATTCTTCCATTACATTCTCTTTCATTTTTTCATATTTGCTTTTAGCTGTATCTCCTACAGGGGAAGTAAATCCTAATGTTCTTTGTTTTCTAATTGTATGCGCTCCAACATTCGAGGTCATTATAATCACAGTATTTTTAAAATTAATAGTTTTACCTCTTCCGTCAGTCAATCGTCCGTCTTCTAATATTTGCAACAATATGTTGAATGCATCTGGATGTGCTTTTTCAACTTCGTCAAATAACACAACTGAATATGGATTTCTCTTGACTTTTTCTGTTAATTGACCTCCATCATCATATCCTACGTACCCAGGTGGCGAACCAATCAGTCTTGAAACAGCATGCTTTTCCATATATTCAGACATGTCTATTCTTATCATTGCTTCTTGGTCTCCAAACACAGCTTCAGCTAATGCTCTAGCAAGTTCCGTTTTACCTACCCCTGTAGGACCTAAAAAAACAAATGAACCTATAGGTCTATTGGGGTCGTTTAGGCCTACACGAGCTCTCCTAATAGCTCTAGAAACAGCTTTCACTGCTTCCTCTTGCCCGACAACTCTCTTGTGTATTATTTCTTCTAATCTTAATAGTTTCTCTGTTTCTTTTTGATGTATCTTTTCTACCGGGATCCCTGTCCACTCTGAAATTATAGCAGCAATATCATTTATGCTTACAACTGGCTCTTCTGATCGTATTTTGTTTTCCCAGTTGCTCAGATTTTTCTTTAATTTATCCTTAACAGCTTTTTCTTCGTCTCTTATACTAGCAGCACGCTCAAATTCCTGAATGCTAATAGCTTCTTCTTTTTCATTAGATAGTTTTTCTAATTTTTCCTCTAACTCTTTAATATTTTCGGGGAATGTCGCGGTATGAAATCTCTTTTTAGACGCCGCTTCATCAATTAGGTCAATAGCTTTATCAGGCAAGTATCTATCACTTACGTATCTATCAGACAATTCTGCAGCTGCCCTTAAAGCTCCATTTGTTATTTTAACCTGGTGATGTGCTTCGTACTTGTCGTTTATTCCTTCTAGAATTTTTATAGTGTCTTCTACTGATGGTTCATCAATCGTTATTGACTGAAAACGTCTCTCCAGTGCCGAATCTTTCTCAATATGTTTTCTAAATTCGTCAGTTGTTGTGGCACCAATCACCTGAAATTCACCTCTAGCCAACGATGGCTTCAAAATATTAGACGCATCAATTGCTCCCTCTGCTCCCCCTGCGCCTATTATTGTATGCAGTTCATCAATAAACAAAATAACACCACCTTCAGTGCGTAATTCCTTCAATACTTTTTTTAGTCGATCTTCAAATTCTCCCCTATATTTAGCACCAGCAACCATAGATGGCAAATCTAACGCTACTATTCTTTTATCTTTTATACTTTGCGGAACATTTCCTTCAATAATTTTTATAGCTAGTCCTTCTACTACAGCTGTTTTTCCAACCCCCGCTTCCCCTATTAGGCACGGGTTATTTTTTGTTCTCCGACTTAACGTTTGTATTATTCTTTTAATCTTTTTATCTCTGCCAATCACAGGGTCAAGCTTTCCTTCTTTTGCAAGCTGGTTCAAATCTCTGCTAAATTTATCTAAATTCGGAGTATTGCTTTTTTCCTCTTCTATTCCCTCTGTGTTTTCGTTCACCTTACCGGCATTAAGCAGTCTTATTACTTCTTTTCTTGCACTGGGTAAATCTATGCCTTCATCTATCAGTATTTTAGCTGCTACGCCTTCTCCCTCGCGAAGTAGCCCTAAAAGCAAATGTTCTGTTCCAATATAATTATGACCTAAACTTTTCGCTTGGGCAAAGCTTAACTCAAAAACTTTTTTTGTTCTCGCAGTATATCCTGCAACCTCTGTACCATCCGCCCCTTTTCCAATCATTTCAAGAACTCTCTTCTTAATTTTTTCAGTGTCTAGTTTTAAACTTATTAAGGTTTGTGATGCTACCCCTCTTCCTTCTTGCAATAATCCAAACAATAAATGCTCCGTTCCAATAGCATTGTGATTCATTTCTTTTGCAAACTGGCGAGCAAATAGTACCGATTTGTGTGCTCGTTCCGTAAATTTTGAGAATATGGACATATCATTTCCTCCTTCTGTTCAATTTTTCTCTAATAATTTCTGCGCGTTTAATGTCTCTTTCTTTTTCCACAAGATTTTCTTTAAAGTGTTTGTGCAAATATCCAACTTGTATTGATGCTATAAGCAAATCCACTTCTTCTAAGCTAATCTCTCGAATTAAATTTAAAGCTATTCCTAACTTTAAGCTTGAAATCAGCTTCATTGCCTCATTTGTTGTAATTATTCTCGCGTTTTTCAATATGCCAAGAGCGCGAAAAACGTTATCTTCAACTTCATCTTTCTTTTCTAGCAACAGTTTCTCTCTAAGCGCACTTTCCTTCTGGATTATTTGTACCACAGTATTTTTCAAGTTTTTCAATGTTTCTTCTTCAGAAATCCCCAGTGTTATTTGGTTTGATATCTGAAATAAGTTTCCTTTTGCTTCTGTTCCTTCTCCGTATATACCCCTAACTGCGAGTCCTATTTGACCTGCAACTCTCTTAATACCTCCAATATACCCTACATTGCTTAGTACAGGGAGATGCAGCATGACAGAAGCTCTCAGCCCTGTTCCTATATTCGTTGGGCATGATGATAAATATCCAAATTTTTCATGAAACTCATAAGGCATGTCTTTTTCAATTAAATCATCTATTATATAAGCAGATGCCAATGCTTCGTCTAATTGCAAGCCAGGCACAATACATTGAATTCTAACATGATCCTCTTCATTTATCATTATACTAATAGTTTCTTCTCTATTAAGCACAAAAGCTCCTGTCTTAGTATTATTACTTAACATTATACTTATTAGGTGCTTCTCAACATATCGAAGCCTATCTATTTTACTTATATTCTCTATTTTTATCAAATTAAATTCTTCTTCGTACTCTCTGCTTCCTTTAACTATAGCTAAGTATACTTTTTCAACTATTTCTTCACCATTGGTCTTTCTCTCTACATGCGAGAAATTATAGTTTTCAAAATTTCTTGCTAAACGAACCCTACTGCTAACAACAATGTCTGCTGCTTTCTTTTCATCATACAACTCACTAGACAAAGTTTCACCTCCCATTTTCTTTAATATCTTCTTCTATTTTTTTTATTTCATCTCTCAAAAGTGCCGCATTCTCAAATTTTTCTTCAATTATTAGTTCCTTTAGCAGTGTTCTTTTACTGTTCAAGACTCGTTTTTTGTTAATTATACTACCAGATCTTTTAGGCAATTTACCTACATGTTGTGTGCTGCCGTGAATTCTTTTTATTAATGGCAAAATGTTATTTCTAAAAGAATCGTAACATCTGCCACACCCTAATTTGCCTGTACGCCTGAAGTCTACATATGTCATTCCACAATTCGGACATTTAGGCCTAGCAATAGTAGTTGAATTTTGCTGCTTATCTATATTCATGTCTAAAAGGCTTGCTAGTAATTTAGGTATCGCAAATTCCACTTCAAAATCTTCAGAGCTTTTTTCACGTGTACATGTTTCACACAAATGTATTTCTTCCTTTACGTTGTTAATAATTTTAGTCATATGAACCGTAGCAATGTTTATCTTACATTCTTCACAAAGCATTAAATCACACTCCTCTAATACTTCCATTGTATTGTCGATGCCAATATTATTTTACCTTTAAATCAAATATATGTAAAATAGCCTAGTATGTGTATAGGCACATGTTAGGTATATTCTATTCTACTTTTGAATTTATATAACTATTATATCATTTTATTAATTCGCCTATTCCTTTTCTTCTTGTGCAGCTGCCACTATTTTTTCACTTAGTATATGTGGAACTTCTTCATATTTTGTAAATTCCATCTCAAATGAACCACGTGCTTGTGTCATAGATCTTAAATCATTAGCATATTTAAACATTTCAGCCTGTGGCACTTCTGCTATAACAAGTTGTTTTCCGTTGGTTTGAGGCTCCATACCTATTATTCTTCCTCTTCTTTTGTTTAAATCGCCCATTATATCACCCATATAATCATCTGGTATTAGCACTTTCACTTCTACGATTGGTTCTAATAATACTGGTTTAGCTTCTTTCATTCCCTTTTTAAAAGCGATTGATGCTGCTATTTTAAATGCTAGTTCGGATGAATCTACATCATGATAAGATCCATCATATAATGTTGCTTTAATATTTACAACAGGATATCCAGCCAAAACACCTTTTTCCAAAGACTCAACAATCCCTTTTTCTACTGCAGGAATATATGCTCTTGGCACCGAACCTCCCACTACTTTTACAACAAACTCAAAACCGCTAGTCGATGGTTCAAAAATCATTTTTACATCACCGTATTGGCCCGCACCACCAGATTGCTTTTTATGTTTCCCTTGCACATCAGCTCTACCTCTAATTGTTTCTCTATATGGCACCATTGCATCACTTAAATCTACTTCTGTACCATATTTATTTTTCAGTTTATTGACAATAACTTTAATATGCAGTTCTCCTTGCCCTTTTATAATTGTTTGCTTGGTTTCTGCATTTCTTTCATAAGCAAATGAAGGATCTTCTTCTGCTAGTCTATTAAGTCCAGACCCAATTTTTTCTTCATCTCCTTTGGCTTTTGGCTCAATCGCTAAATATAGTTGTGGTTTAATAAAATTAATTTTACTATAAACTATAGGGTTCCTCGGGTCACACAAAGTGTCTCCCGTGTTAGCACTATTTATTTTTGCTACAGCAGCTATATCTCCTGCAAATACTTCTTTAACTTCAATCTGCTTCTTACCTCTTAATAAAAATGGTGCAGAAATTTTTTCTTTCTTGTTTTTACTAGAATTCAAAACTTCCATATCTGCAGTCATCTTGCCAGAAATCACTTTTACAAGCGAAATTTTACCTACATATGGATCTGCAAGAGTCTTGAATATTTGCGCGGAAAAAGGTTGATTTGCTTCTAAAGTTCTTTCTTCTTCCTCATCTGTCTCTGGATTTACACCAATTTTCGGCGGCATATCTTTTGGAGATGGAGAGTAATCATTTATTATATTTAACAGAGTATGAATCCCAATATTATTTGTTCCTGATCCACATATAACAGGAACAATATCCCCACTGATAACACCTTTTCTCAGCCCTTCAATAATTTCTTCTTGTGTAAATTCTATACCGTCAAAGTATTTTTCCATTAACAGCTCATCACTCTCAGCAACTGACTCAATTAAGAGTTCTCGAATTGCCAGTGCCTGTTCTTTTAATTTTTCTGGAACTGGTACGTCTGCACAATCTTTATCTTTATATTCTCTTGCTATCATTCTAACTATGTTAACGTTTCCAATAAAATCCTCTTTTTCACCCATTGGTATTTGAAAAGGTGCTATTTTCTTACCAAATTTTTCTCTTAGCTCAGTTAATACTTTATCAAAATTAGAATTTTCTCTATCCATTTTATTAATGAAAATAATAGTCGGCTTCTTTTTCTCCATGGCAAATTCCCATGCTTTTTCTGTTCCTACTTCTATTCCACTTGTGGCACCAACTACAATAACTAGTCCTCCTGCTACCTTTACAGAACTCTGAACTTCACCTATAAAGTCAAAGTAACCTGGCGTATCTATAAAATTAATTTTATGATTATTCCACTCAACAGGAATTATAGATGTTCCAATAGAAATTCTTCTTGCTATTTCTTCCTTATCAAAATCAGACACTGTATTTCCTTCTTCTGGTCTCCCCATTTTCGTTATTTCACCAGCAGTATACAAAACTGCTTCTGTTATACTAGTCTTCCCACTACCACCATGCCCCAGTAACGCTATATTCCTTATTTTCTCCGCTTCGTAAACTTTCATTGTCTTTCCTCCTAATCGCATCTGTGATTTTTTTGATTATATAAACTATTCTATTTCATTTAACGGATTCCTCTATTTTTTTAAAAAATAGTGCTCTTAAATCAAGTCAAAATTTGTAACTAG
>JAJOKQ010000046.1 GCA_021129785.1 Clostridiales bacterium
ATGGGGCTTATTTCTTTCGAACTTTTCTTTTGCCATTTTTCTTTCCTCCTAAAAAAATATTATACTGCTAAATGTCTTTCAAGTTTCCTCTTAACTCTTTGCAATGCGTTGTCAATTGACTTTACATGTCTATCCAAATCCGCCGACATTTCTTGGTATGACTTTCCTTGCAAATATAACATTAGAACTTTCCATTCTAAATCACTTAAAACTTCTCCTATCTTACTTTCAATGTAGCCTAGCTCTTCTCTACAGATAATCAATTCTTCAGGGTCAGTTACTTTATGCCCTGAGATAACGTCTAGTAGCGTGCGATCAGATTCTTCGTCATATATTGGTTTGTTTAATGAGACATATGAATTTAGAGGAATATGTTTTTGCCTTGTTGCTGTCTTTATCGCTGTGATAATTTGTCTTGTAATACATAATTCTGCAAACGCTCTAAAAGAAGCTAACTTGTCAGACCTGTAATCTCTAATAGCCTTATATAATCCAATCATACCTTCTTGTATAATGTCTTCTTTATCTGCACCAATTAAGAAATACGATCTAGCTTTTGCACGCACAAAGTTTCTATATTTATTAATAAGTAAATTTAATGCAACATCGTCTCCATTTTTAGCATCTTCAACTATGGTTTCATCAGGCAACATCGAATAAGTTACTGAGATATCTACTTTAACTGTGCTTAACTTCATTTGTCTCGCCTCCACCTTCTAGTTGACTTTAAAAATTATATGGTTATTATACATTACGAAATTGTATAAAGTCAAGCAATTCATTTGCCTCGAACCATTTTTTTAAATTTCTCTATCACTTCGTCAGTTAGTCTGTTCTCAACCGATTCTCTGTGATTTATTTGATTAGCTGGATTGCTTCGAATTTTATTTTTAATATGATCATAATCGATAATCAACTCTCTTGCCGACATACGTAGTGCCCCTTCACCAAAAACAACTTGTTGCTCTGCCCAATCACTTGTAACTACTGTTATTTTTGCTTTTTTCAATAATGAAACAATCCTTTTTTCAATATAGCTATCAGCAGTTTCTCTATACTTAGTATAAATAATTTCTATTCCCTTTACATTTTCTTCTACCCCTATGCTTTTTTTAGATAAATGCGCGTCAAACACGATGATAATCTTAATACCTTTAAATGATTGATATTCTCTCATCATCTCAATGAATTTAACTCTTGCTTCTTCTAAATTTTCCTCAAGTTCACATTTTAATTTTGACCACGCGTGAATTACATTGTACGCATCAATAACATAATACTCTTTCAAAGCAACATCTCCGCCTTACTAATATCGGGTACCCACAAGGGTCACACCTACATATTATTCCTTTGTCGGTACACCTCATACATCAATACGGCTGCAGCAACAGATGCGTTTAGAGAGGCTATTTGTCCATCCATAGGTAATTTTACTAAAAAATCACATTTTTCTTTCACCAACCTAGAAATTCCTTTTCCTTCGTTTCCTATTACCAATGCTATTGCACCCTTTAAATCTGAATCATAATGATTTTTTTCTCCACTTAAGTCTGCACCAGTTACCCATAACCCTTCTTTTTTTAGAGTGTCTATTGCTTGACTGATATTAGTTACTTTGGCAACAGGCATGTATTCTAATGCGCCTGCTGATGTCTTTGCCACAACCGCAGTTAACCCTACTGCTCTTCTTTTTCCAATTATTACTCCATCAACACCTACAGCTTCTGCTGTTCTTATTATTGAACCTAAGTTATAAGGATCATTTATTTCGTCTAAAACTAAAATGAAAGGTTTTTTGTTCTTCAAGGCAGCTTTTGCAAGCATTTCTTCTATAGAACTATACTTGTACGCAGCTAACAAAGCCACAACCCCTTGATGCGCATCAGAATCAGAAACTTCTTTAATTTTGGCTTTTTCAACAAACTGAACAACTATATTTTTATCTTTTGCAAGCGCAATAATTTTTTTTATAGATCCCTCTTTTGAATCTTTAGCAACCATTATCTTGTCAACTTCACGACCCGCTTTTAATGCTTCTAAAACTGTGTTTCTACCAAATATTCTATCATCCACTATATTTTTCCCTCACTTTTTTTATTTCTCCACACGTCATATTACCTTCTGGACAAGGTCCGTGCAGACAATTTGGTCCACTATATTTAAATACAGTAGGTGCAATTTTTTTTGCAATATTTAACATTTCATCAGCTAAGTTTCGTATTTCCCATTGTGCCCTGTTACAACAGCGATGATGAAAAAAATTAAACAATGCTCTAGCATTCATCGTCACTATAATTTTAGTTTCGCAGGCATTCGGCAACACAAAACGCGCATCTTCAATGGCTTTTTTCTCAGCAAATGATTTTGCTTGTCTTTCTGTTTTCCCTGTTTTTAGTAGATCATCGTAGTATTCTTTTTTAAGCATCTCCACTATTTTATCATACGCAATCTGTTGGTTATTCATAGCTTCTTTATATAGTTTTAATACTTCTGACTTCTTCTTAATTTCTGGCGGCACAATGTATTCAAATGCACCTTCTGTTACGTATCTTTGGCTCTTTTGAGAGTAGCTAGATCCTATTCTATGCCTAACTAATTGGTGTGTCAAGCTACGCGAGACCCCTTCAATCCCAAAAGTAAAGCTTATGTGTTCAAAAGGGGATTCATGCCCTAGCTTTGCAAGCATATCTATTAGTCTTTGTACCTTTTTATCATTCATATCTTCTAGTAAGCTGGCAATGTCTTTTGGCGAATAGCACAAGCTTGCAGCCGCTGCTATTGTTTTTTCTGGTTCAGGTGTGTGTGTAATTAGTCTTACTCTCATTGTTGATTGCATACAATATCACTCTCTTTCACTGTAATATCTCTAAATGGTATAATATATAAAAAATATGCTCTAACTCTTGCTTTCCATCTACTTTCACAGTTATCCTCATTGCTTTTATCACATGTGCTACAAGTCGAACATGCATCATGATATTCGCCATCACTAATCCACTCTACTTTAGTTACTCTGTATGATATTAAACCCGTTCTATATAGCAGGTTGTTATGCTTAATTGGAGCATGTTCCTCTGCGAGTATTTTAAACTCGAGCAAGTCACCTTCTAAACCTCTCGCTGGATCAATCCATAGAGATTTAGCAAGCAAAGTTGCGAAAAGAAAGATTGCGATTATTATCATTGTTTTTATTCTTCTGTCCATTTTTCATGCCCCCAATATACTACTAAATCAATATATTCTATCTCATATTGCGAACCCTTAGTTCAAAACAGTATAAGAAATGCACCCTACTTCCATACCAACAAAGTACACTGAAACAATCCCTACTATCATCATTACGAAAGTTCCAATATAAAAATATTTACTTTTTGACTTTATTCGAAATATATTTCTAATAATTTTTACAGTAGTCCAGTTCTCACGCTTTTGTTTTGTTTCTTTTCCCATTCCGTCTTCCTCCTAATTATCAATTTTTTTGATTGTATACCTCTTCACTAATTAGTTAAACTGTAAGCAATCAACTATCACCTTTTTTATCAATAATTCTAATTGACTCACTAATTAATTCATCTAACCTTTTAGTCTGGTTTGTAAAAAACAAGTAGCCTAACAATGCTTCATACCCCGTTGCATAACGGTAATCTTGAATCGTAGCATTTTTAGCCGCTCTGTGCATTTTTTGATTTCTTCCTTTTTTTACATAGCTCCATTCTGCCTCTGTAAGAATATCTTTTAATCCGTGCACAACCATTGATTGTGCTTTTGCTTTAACATAATTTGTGGCAGTTTTATGGAGTACATTAATTGAAACTGCTTTTTTGTTTACTAAATAGTTTCTTATATATAACTCAAGAACTGCATCGCCAACATAAGCTAAAACCAATGGCGACATCATCCTTACTTCTTTTTCAGTTTTCTTATTATTTATGTTTAATAATTCACCTATCATATAATTATCGTTTCTCCTTTTTGCACTTACGAATCAAATATACTTTGTATTGTAGTATATCATATAGAATGTGCTTTGCGTGCTTTTTGTATGAATAACTTCCGGCACTCATATTTTCCAATAAATGATTTGACAAAAACAAAAAAAAAAGATATTATAGCTAATAAGTATTACGAGGGTTCGAAATATTTGGAAGGAGGAACGAAAATTACAAATCAAGTAAGCAACACAAAACAAAAAAGAATTGCAAAGATCTTGAATCTATTAACAGAATTGTATAAAATGATTATTTCCGATGTTCCACTAGATCAACTGCCATCAGATGTGACAGTTTCCCAGCTTCGTGTTTTACTTGCTTTGCATACTGGTGGCGCTAGCCGAATGAGAAAATTAGCTATAACTGTAGGTGTTGTTCCCTCTACAGCAACAGGAATTATTGATGCTCTAGTAAAAAAAGGACTCGTTTTGCGTGAACACGACCTTAAAGACCGTAGACAAGTCATTTGCAGACTTTCACCAAAGGGCGACAAATTGACAGGCATGCTTTGGACATGGGGAGAACATAGCATCAAAAAACAATTAGTCACCCTTTCGGAAAGCCAGCTCAGTAACATGCTAGAAGCTGTTGAATCTGTAAGGAATAATATTTTAAACGAAAAGGAGCTATAAGCTAATGAATAAAATTATATCAAAACTAATTTCAACTGTTGAACGTAGAGCTTGGCACTTTGTTTTCATTGCAATACTGCTAACTACAATCTCAATTCCTGGCATTTTCAAGCTAGAAACAGAAACAGGCTTGAATACTCTTGTTTCTTCTGAAGCACAAGTTTTTCAAGATACAAAAAAACACGATGCGATGTTTGGAAGCGAACCATTAGTAATTTTATTAGAAGGAAATATGACAGATATCTTTTCGCATGAAAACCTGGTGATTTTATCAAAATTGGAAAATGAAATATTGGCGCACGACCTATTTCACTCCATACTAAGCCCTGTAACCATATTAGACTTGGCAATAAGCGAAGCCTTAGTACAGGAGGAAGTTTTCAATGAAAAAATCACAGTTGCAATGACATCTGCAACTGAAGAAGCTATGAGAATTTCAAAGTCAAAAGGGCTAGATGCAGCTGCACAGGCAGCATTAGTTTCTCAATCCCAACAAGCAGTGATGAAACAATTTCAACCTTATATAGACATCGCCAAGCAAATTGGTGAGCCTTCTTTAGAAAATGGTAAGTTTATTCGCGCCGTTTTATACAATGCAGAGGGAGAGCTAAATCCGACCTTTAGCAATTTAATACCTGCTGATGGACATGTGTTTATTTCCATTTCACCTGTTGGAAACCTTACACATGAAGCTTCTTTGTCTTTAGTTGAATACATAGAAAAATTTTTCGCACATAATCCTCTAAAAAACGTGTCTACTACGATAGTTCTTGATGCGCTTGTAATCGAGACCATAGCAAACGAAATCGGAGGGAACCTTACACTTCTGTTAGCACTTGCTGTAATTGTCATGGGTCTAATTCTCCTGTTTGTTTTTCCTGTCCGTTGGCGACTGTTATCTCTTGTTATGGTTGGAATAAGCGCAATATGGACTTTTGGTCTAATGGGTTATCTTGGCGTTCCGCTTTCTATGGCAACAATGGCGGTTCTTCCAGTGTTGATAGGTCTAGGCATAGATTACTCCGTGCAATTTCACAATCATTTTCAAGAACAACTAGATAGCCGCGATTCGATAAACGGAGCACTTGTTTCTTCTGCCATACGCATGTTTCCTGCAGCTGGTATAGCCTTGTTTGCAACTGTTATAGGGTTTATAACACTATATATTTCCGAGGTCCCAATGGTTAGAGACTTCGGAGTTATTTTATCCGTAGGAGTATTTTTATCCTATCTTTCGGCATTGTTTTTACTCCATAGTGTCTTATACTTACTAGAGAAAAAAACGCCTATACAAAAACTTAAAAAATCAGCAGACAAACAACGCCTGCTTGAAAAAATTCTATCTAAAATGGCAAAAAAAGTTCTTAAATCTCCTCTGCCTATTCTAATAGTCGCTGTAATTTTTGGCATTATTGGAATTTATTCTGATTCTCAGTTAGAAAGCAGTACCGACTTTAAGGAACTAATGTCACAAGATTCTGCAGTACTACAAGATATCGAAAAAATAAGCGCAATTTCCGGTGCCGGTCCACCCACACGCTTTTTAATAGAAGCAAATGATGTCACATCACCTGAATTTATTCAATGGCTCTATAAACACCATTCAAAACTAATCGAAGATTTCCCAGAACTACTTGGAGTGGAAAGCATCGCTACTTTAATCAGTAAAGCCTCTAATGGTAAAATTCCTAATAGTCAAAATGAAATTAATATGATACTAGAAAACACTCCTGCAATATTTACAAATCAGTTTATTTCTTCAAATAAAAAAATGACGAGCCTCGTTTTCTCTGGAAATCATATCTCTCTGGAAGAACAAAATGAGTTAATAAAGCAAATCGAACTTGCTTCATCTACAGCTCCTGATAATACAAGAATGGTCGCCGTAGGTTCTGTCGCACTTGGAGCAAGCACAGTTGACTCTATCATGGGCAGAAGATTTCTTTTGAATATGCTTTGTTTGTTTGCTATAATGCTCGTTCTACTTATTGTATACAAACGCTTAGTAAGTGTTTTACTTACAATAATTGCTGTTGGTTTGGTTATCTCGTGGTCTTCTTTGGTATTGTATATAGCAAACATTCCGCTTAATCCTCTCACAGCAATTCTAGGTGTTATTGTCATTGGAATAGGTACTGAATTTATGGTGTTAATTATCAGTAGATACGA
>JAJOKQ010000150.1 GCA_021129785.1 Clostridiales bacterium
TACTGCCCCTCCACCAATTGCAAATACTCTTTTACATTTCTCATTTTCGAATTCTGCCGAGATCTTATCAATCATCTCATCTGATGGTTCACCGCCATATTTCTCTTGAAAACAGAAATCCGCATCAAGTTTCAATGCTTTCATAAACTTATTGAACAAAAACTCATACGTGATTACTAAATCTCCTTGTGAAATTTTAAACTCTCTTACAAACTCCTTAAACCTTTCAAATCTCAATATTTCTGGTTTAATAGTCAAGATTTTCATTGTTTTTTTTCCCTCCATTTTAGAATCTTCGTTATTTTTTTAACATCTGTTATCAAAAAAAATTCTCTTTTGTTTATTATAACATACTAATTCGCTTTTTTATACTCATAAATAATTTTTTTATGAGTAACTTGTGCCCTTAACTACAAAAATAAATTACACCCTGCGAAAATACATTAGAAGCTCATTTTATTACCACATAAAACAAGAGGGTTAGGTCCTCAATGAGAATCCCAACCCTTTATAATTAGCTTGCGTAAACACTTACTTGCTTTCTTGCTTTACTTTTGCGTTCAAACTTAACAATTCCATCAACTGTTGCAAATAAAGTATCGTCCGAACCTTTTCCTACATTGTTGCCCGGGTGAATTTTAGTGCCTCTTTGTCTCACTAATATATTTCCAGATGTTACGAATTGCCCATCTGCTCTTTTTACACCAAGTCTTCTACCAATACTGTCACGACCATTTTTCGTACTACCTACTCCCTTTTTACTAGCGAATAGTTGTAAATTAATCTTTAATAGCATGACCTTACACCTCCTTGTCATGAATCTGTATATACTCTGAATAATTTTCTAATAAACTTTTAAAACCAATATACATTGTTTCAAATAGTAGATTTGCCTGTCTTCGATCAAGTCTTGTCAAACCTTTAGTAGGCAAACTACAGATTAACTTGCCATCACTAACCTCGTAGTTAATATTAATATTGGCTATATCGTGCAACCCTAGTACTATCGTTTGACTTAGTACCGAAACTGCTGCACATACAACATCTTCTCCATGTTTTGCTGCGTTCGCGTGACCAGTTATTTTATATTTACATATATCACCATTCTTGTTTCTATAAATACTAATTTGAACCATAGTTACACCTACATAGCAATTTTTTCAATTTGAATTTTCGTAAATGGTTGTCTATGCCCTTGTTTTCTTCTATAATCTTTTTTAGGCTTGTACTTGAAAACGACAATTTTCTTAGCTTTACCTTGCTCAAGTACTTTCACTTCTACTTTTGCACCTTCAACAAATGGTGTTCCTACGTTTACTTCACCGTTTTTTGATACAAGCAATACTTTATCAATAGTAATCATTTCATTTTCTTCCGCAAATACTTTTTCAACGTTTAAAACGTCGCCCTCTTGAACTCTGTACTGCTTACCACCAGTTTCTATTACTGCGTACATGTTACACCTCCTCAATCCAGTCTCACCAAATGCTAGGCAACTTTCGTTTTAAGCCCGATTCGTGTGGCTTCATACAACAAGTAATTCTATCATAGATACTTATTAGTGTCAATTAATTTTTTGTCGAATCTATTCAAACTAAAATTTCCCTAATATCTCAAGTAGTCTATATATCATTACAGCAGCTTGCGCTCTGATTGCTTTTTGCTTTACTCCAAATTTAGTTTTGACAAATTTTTTAAAAAACAAAAGTAATACTAGGACACCTTTTTTTCTGAATTGACTAATCATTTCGAATATATGCTAGATTTATTTTCTAACTACTTCTAGTGCATTATAATTCAAGTTTTCATTCTTAACTAAGTTAATTTTGATCCCTGTTTTGTTTTCGATTTCTTCGACAAGCCTGATTTCTTCTTTAATACTATCAACAGCATTAGGGTGCATTTTAATCTCTACAGATTTACAGTTTGTATGATTAATTGTTCTTTTTACTTCTTTTTCAATTTTATTTAGAAAAAACTGTTCAGAGTAAACTCTTCCAGAGCCATTACAAGAAATACACTTCTTCTTTAATGTTGCTTCTAGCTTTTTTCTCGTTTTCTTCCTTGTAAGTTCTACCAGACCTAACTTTGTCATTCCGACAATTTTCGTTTTAGTCCTATCTTTTTTCAACTCTTTATCTAAAGCTTTTATCACTTCATACTTATGTTTTCTTTTACCCATATCAATAAAATCTACAATTATTATTCCACCTATATCTCTTAGCCTTAGTTGTTTTGCAATTTCAGCTGCTGACTCAATATTTATTTTATATACTGTATCTTCTAAACTTGTATTCCCAACGTACTTTCCTGTATTTACATCTATTACTGTTAATGCTTCAGTTGAGTCAATTACAATATAGCCTCCACTATCTAGCCAAATTTTTCTGTTTAGGCTCCTTATTATCTGCCTCTCAATATCATATTTCTCAAAAATATCAGTTTCATCTTCATAATGAAGAATACGTTCATTTAAATGCGGAGAAATAAGCTCTATTAAGTCTTTTCCTAAACTAAAGGTATCATAATCATTTATTATAAATTCATGCATTTCCTTGTTAAAAATGTCTCTAATTGTTTTGCTAACTAAATCAAAGTCTTTGTAAATAAGCTGAGGCGCATAAGCTGATTTTTTCTTTTTATCAATTTTTTGCCATAATCTCAGCAGAAACTTAATGTCATCTTTAAAATCACCTGTTTCTCTCCCCTTAGCCAATGTTCTCACAATGACACCCATGTTCGCAGGTTTTATTTCTTCAATTTCTAACTTTAATCTTTCTCTTTCTTTCTCATTTCCTATTTTTCTTGATATTCCTATACCTCTGTTAAATGGTGCAAGTACTAGGTACCTTCCAGGCAAAGTAATGTTCGTAGTTAGCCTAGCCCCTTTCGAACCTATTGGTTCTCTGATTATTTGCACAAGTATTTCTTGACCCATTTTTAAAATCTTACTAATGCATTTTGGCCCATTGGTGTCAAGTTCTATGTTGTCACATTTTTCATCAATTACCTCTTTAATATATAAAAAACAGTTTTTATCTAACCCAACATCTACAAAAGCAGCCTGCATTCCTGGGAGAACATTTACCACTCTTCCCATGTAAACATTCCCAAGTATCCGCTTGCTACCCTTTCTTGCAATGGACAGTTCTACTAACTCACTATTTTCAAGTATTGCTAACCTTGTTTCGGTAATTCCAACATCAACAACTATTTGATTCATTCTTCCAGCTCCTTACTTACCACTACTTAGCTACATCCATTAGGG
This sequence comes from Clostridiales bacterium, assembly GCA_021129785.1. Lineage (GTDB taxonomy): Bacteria > Bacillota > Clostridia > Peptostreptococcales > NVVX01. Next base: position 3,269 of record JAJOKQ010000150.1, read on the forward strand.
ACACATACTGTTTCTCATGTTTTTTTAGTAGCTCTAGCCTTGCAACTTTAGCACTGTCTTCAACAATTGAAACTCCTGTCATCTCATTTAGCTTTGTAATTACTACTTCTGGTTTTAAATTATTTTCACTCCCAGCAGCTAAAATCATTTTTATAATTACTTTTTTTCCTGCTATAGAAAGCACTTCAATATTACACATTGATTGTCTAATATCTACTTCGATGATTTTTTTATATCTCTTCCCTTTATTTTTTTTCTTTCTTTCTTTTCTATAGATAATTTCATCCTGTTTCAAAAATCCATCTATCTCTTTTTCAATGTTCTCTTTGCTCATTATTTTTTCTAATTCAATTTCAATGGCATAAACTGATCTAGCAACAATACTCATTAATGATTTTTCAGATTTATCAATATACTTACATGCTAATATACGTAACCCTTTTGGAAGAGTATCATTTACAGTCTTCACAAACAATTCTGCTTCAATTTCTCTATCTAATTGAATATCCATATATTCAGCATCGCTTGCAACTCCAATACCTAATGCGGTTGCAAATGACATAATAGGATGCGGATTAAACCCTTGACTATATGCAATAGGTACATTTGCTCTTCTCATAGCTCTTCCAAAAAATTTGACTAAATCTAGATGTGAAACATAAACCATATCATCTTTTTTAGAAAATCTGCATCTAATCCTTAACATTAACAATCTCCTCCTTTGTACTTAGCAGCAATGCCACAAGTACTACATATTTCTCTGCAATCAGGAGTTATTTGTTCTTTCTTAGCTTTTTCATTCTCTCTTCTTAAAAACTCTTTGGTTACCCCAATATCAATATGATCCCACGGTAAAGCTTCATCATATTCTCTTTGCCTCATATAAAAAAGCGGGTCAATCTGGCATTCATCAAATGCGCTCATCCACTTTTCGAAATCAAAATGCTCTCTCCAACCGTCAAATTTACATCCTTTTTTAACGGCTAGTTCTATTACTTTTGCTAATCTTCTATCTCCTCTTGCAAAAACGCCCTCTAAAAAGCTTGTTTTTACGTCGTGATAATTATACGTAATACTTCTATGATTAATTAAATGTTTTAAAAGTTGCTGTTTCTCTACAGTTGTATTCATATCGTCTTGAGCTTCCCATTGAAAAGGTGTAAATGGTTTAGGTATAAAAGTTGATACACTAAGTGTTACTTTTAAGCCTTTTCCACGCTTTTCTTTATCAACTTTACGGTACTCTGCCGCTACTTTAAATCCTAAATCTCTAATCGCTTCTACATCTTCAATGCTCTCAGTAGGCAAGCCAATCATAAAATACAATTTCACGGTGCTCCATCCAAGCTCAAAAGCTTTCCTCACTGCATCAATTAAAGCTTCTTCCGTTATTCCTTTATTAATTACATCTCTTAGTCTTTGGCTTCCAGCTTCTGGCGCAAACGTTAGCCCCGTTTTTCTCACTTTTTGTATTTCCTTGATTATTTCAAAAGTAATATTATCTAGTCTTAGTGATGGTAGTGAAATTCCAACTCTATCTTCTTCGTGATTTTCAATCAATTTGCTAACTAATTCTTGTAGTGAGCTATAGTCACTTGAGCTTAGCGAAGAAAGAGAAATCTCTTCATACCCAGTGCTTGCCAATAGTTTTCCAGCAAGTTCACATAGTTTATCGACAGATTTTTCTCGTACTGGTCTATATACCATGCCTGCTTGACAAAATCTACAGCCCCTACTACAACCTCTAAAAATTTCTAACATTACTCTATTATGTACTATGTTTACATATGGAACAATTAATTTGTCCGGATAAAAAGCATTTTCTAAATCGGCAATTATCCTTTTATTCACTAAACTAGGAGCATGTTCATTTATGGAATAAACTTTTTCAATCTTTCCGTTACTGAAATAGTCAACTTCATATAAACATGGTATATATACCCCTTTAAACGAGGCAATTTTTTCTAAGAACTTTTGCTTGCTATATCCACTTTTCTTGTGATTTTTGTAAGTTTCTAAGACTTCAACTATTATTTCTTCTGCCTCGCCTAAAATCACAATATCAACAAAATCTGCAATCGGTTCACAATTATATGCGCATGGACCTCCAACAATCACCAGTGGGTCCTTTTCACTTCTATCCTTACTGTATATAGGAACCCCGGCTAAATCAAGCATATTTAATATATTTGTATAACTTAATTCATACTGCAGAGTAAAACCTAGAAAATCGAAGTTATTTAAAGCATGTCGACTTTCTAAAGCAAAAAGAGCTATTTTTTTTTCTCTCATCAATTTTTCCAAATCGCTAGCTGGCGCAAACACTCTCTCGCAAAATACATTTTCTATTGTATTAATTAAGTGGTACAAAATTTGAGTCCCTAAGTGGCTCATTCCAATTTCATAAATATCAGGAAAACAGGCACAGTACCTTATAGTGTCATCATTAACTACCTTATGAACACTATTTATTTCACTTCCTAAGTACTGCCCTGGTTTTTCTACTCTACACAATAAATCATCTATCTTTTCTTTTTGCACTTTTTATCCTCCGTTCAACTTCTATCTAAATATTATTCTATATTATCATACCATATTAACAAGTCTATGATTTGAAAAAAACTAAAACTACTCAAATTAGTTATTTTTCATTATAAATTATCTCTGTCACAGCTCTAATAGTAATGTTACCACCATACTTAGATATAGTATTCAAAATTTCGCTTTCTCTTATATGTGCTAATAATTTGCCTTTGGAATCGCGCAAATATTTCTATTCCCATAATTCTCACATTAAAGAATTTAGCGGCAAAACATTGTGCTAACTCATGTGCAAAAACTATGCAAAGCAGCATGATTAATTCTATTCTTAAATCCATAAATACACTAAGTATTGTCATTGGAGCAAGTAATAAAGCAATTTTAATATTAAGATCATACACTTTAAAGGTCATCATTGTATCATAGCCTTTAAATTTAACATCCCGTGTTACTAAGTCATCACTTGTTGTTATGCCATTTAATCCTTTTTCCAAATTTCAAATAGAATTTTTTCTGTGCCCAATGCAATAGTTTCTCCCCCTCAAAATTTTTTGATTTGGTTTAACTAAACTTTTCTGCAAATATTTATTTTAGTACATCAGTTGTTAACATTGTGAAGTATTAAGTTGATCCGAAAAACTAAGACTATTACACTGTAATAGTCTTGAAATAGCTGGTGAAATTCACTTTTTAACCTTCGCTAAATGCCTCCACTCAAGGTCTCCTCTTTCAAGTCCTTTAATCAAGAGCTCTCCTGTAGCTATGTTTGTTGCCACAGGTATCAAGTGCACATCGCATAACCTTATCAATGCTTGAATGTCAGGCTCGTGTGGTT
>JAJOKQ010000114.1 GCA_021129785.1 Clostridiales bacterium
TCCGCTCCGACCACGGGGACAGGTCTTGTGGTTTTTCCGGGTAGGTTCTTGTTTAAAAACCACAAAAGCCGTCCCCATGGTTTCCGCTCAGTGGTTGTTATTACGGCGAAACCTGTGGTTAGTTGTCTTTCTTCTAGTAGTCTGTCATTGATGTTGTAAATTAGTTGTGCTAGTTGTGCTCTTGTTAAGTTTCCTTTTGGGTCAAATTTTGATTCTGATACGCCGTTCATTATGTTCTCTTGTAGTATCGCTTCTATGATTGGTACGTTCCCACTTTTTAGTTGTTTCCAATCGTTGAAATTGTACAGTTTTACTATGTTTTCGGCATATATTGGTTCTAGTTCTAATACACGCGAAATCCAGATTGCGGTTTGTTCTCTAGTTACAGGTTTGTTCCACGCTGTGTCTAACTCCATTTTTTCTCTTATTTGCTGTTCTATTTGGTTAACTTCAGCACCAGTGAATTCTTCATCTTCGTATCTTTCTATTGCGTTTTCAATAATATTATTTATTTCTTCTGTTTGAGCGTCAGTAAGATTTAATATTTCATCTACTTCTTCGTTAGTTACTATTCCGTTTTGTATTGCTAGTTGAACGTAGCCTTTTGCCCAATTGTCTAATATGCTAAATATTTTTATTCCTCTTACTGTGTTCGGTGCTTGTTCTTCTCCAAATTGTTGTGCTTCTTGTTCTTTACCTATAAGCCTTACTAAAGTTATTAGTACTTCTTGACGTGTTAGTGTTGCATTTGGGTCAAATATATTGTTGTTTCTACCTCTCATTATATACAGTGCTGCAACTTCATTAATTGATTTTTGTGCCCAATGGTTTTCTAGGTCGTTAAAAGAGATATTGTTTAGCAAGTATTGGGCGTGCGGGATTCCCAAAAGTTCGTTTTGGTTTTCTTGGGCGGCTGCGTTATATGAAGTTAGGGTTAGTAGTAAAGTTAGTAGAACCGCTACGACCACAGGGACGTTGGTTTTTCTGGGTAGTTTTAAAAACCACGAAAAGCCGTCCCCATGGTCTCCGCTCAACTTCTGTTTTATACTTGACATTATTTTTTTCATGTATTTTGCTCCTATCTGCTAGACAATAACATGTATATGCCTTTTGTTCTAGTTGCTGTGGTTTTTCCATCTCTTTCTTTTGTAAAGCTATGTGTTGCTGGGTCGTATTTTGCTAAGAATAATTTATCTTTATTGGCTCTTGGGTGCATTCTATTGTTAAAATCTAGTTCTAGTATTCCGTTCCTTGTTAAGTTTCTAATTTCTTCTATGTTTCTTTTTACTTGAAGCGAAAAAGATAATCCGTACATTTTAGATGCTTTTCTTTGTGTTCTTGCTATTGCTGATAGAAGGCTATTTTTTTCTAAAGCTTCTAGTCTTTTAAAGGTAATTCTCATATGTGCATCGTTTAGGTCGTGAATAGATACTTCGCTTGCTTGCCTTACAAATAAATCTCTTGGTCTTACTTTAAAGCTAAAGTCTCCATCTGTCATTTTAATCCATCTATTCGTAGTCATTAGTATTGATACAGGTACAGCTACGATAAATTCGTTTGTATCTTTAAATTTTGAAAATGAAAAGTCTATAACAAAATCGTCTCTACTCGGCTTAATTTCTTCTGTTCCAATTGTTCTAATAACTGAGTTTCCAAATATTTGGGTTTTTCCTTCTTTTCTAAGTTTAGTTTCTTCGTCTTCTAGTTCTTCTAACTTATCTCTTAAGTGTTCGTCTTCACGCTCACTTAATGTTCTTACTTTTACTTCTGCAAAATCTATTGCAGACCCGTATTCGTTCATTGCTCTAACTTTAAATCTATATTCTGTATTAGGTTCAAGTTCTCTTATAAAAAACTGTGCTTCTGTGGTGTCTCCAATATAAGTGTAGCGTTCTTCTGTAGATTTTTTTGCATATATTTCATATTTTTTTGCTCTGTTCAATATTTCAGGGTCAGATTCTGACCATATTAAATGCACTGATGATTCAGCAACAGCGATAGCTTCTAGTACTAATGGTCTAGTAGGCACTGGTATCTGGTATTCAAAATCTTTATATTCGCTAGATAATCCCCCGTCTTCATTAACTACAATTATATGGCTATTATCTAAATCAATTGCATCGCTGAACTTAACTATTATGGTATTTTCATTTTCTACTATTACAGATGCTGCTTCCATCCCACCTACAACTGACATATTTTTGTTATTTCCGTCTTCGTCTACTCCTCTAATTCCCGTTGCTAAGACTATATCTGTTGTTTCAACATCATCTTCTGATATCAGCTTGCCGCCAACTATTACTTTTGCTCCATCCATAAACATAGTTCCTGTTATAGTTACTTCAGTTTCTACGTCGTTTGTAAATAGTTTGCCTGGTTCTACCGACGTGATATTTGGTTGGCTAATATAGGTGAATAAATCTGCACCTATTGCTCTCCCGTTATCAAAATTTATTACTTCTATGGTTTGCAAGCCTACTCTACCTTCTGGCGTAATTACTTCTATTGTGTGATAATCAATATATCTTACGTTTTCTTGTGGTACAGGAAATCCTCCGATAAATACCCTAACTGTTTCAGGGTTTCCTAATGTGTCTTCGTTTCTAAATCCGTTTCCTTTTATAGTGATTTTTGTTCCTCCAGTAACTGGTCCTAATTCTGGTGTTACGCTATCTATTTCTGGAAAACTACCTGGCAGAATGTATTTAAAGTAAAATGGGTTTCTTGTTTGCTCATTAGGGACTACATCTCCATATGCAAACCCACCATCTTCGTTTACTAATAAAATCCTTAAATATTCTCCTATAGTGCCTGCTGTTGACTCTGGCACAATTATTATTAATTCGTCGTCTTCAGCAGATTTGCTTCTAATTTCTGCTTCATTGTCACCAATAAACACTTTTATTCCTGCTCTAAAATTTACACCTTCAATTATTAGAGGCGAGCCTCCTGCCGGCGAAGATGTTGCTACATCAATGCTGATAGCAGGATTATATGTTATTCCTCCTACTTCTTCTACTTGCGTTGTTGAAGTTGGAATAATATTTGTTATTAATGGCGGTCTAAATGGAGATGTAAATGTAAATTCAGCCGTTGCATTCTTCCCATCTTTATTAAATACCGTCATTGTTTGTGTTCCAACTATTCCCATAGGCGGAGTCATTAGTGTAATTCTTTCTTCTCCTTCTACTCTAGCAATTATTCCTAGCATTCTAGTTACAACTAAATTGTCGTTTATTATTTCTATTTTTATATTTTCATCTGCCATATTAACAGTTGTTTCATCAGCTAAATGCGGTGGCAATTCGCTCCAAGGTAATTTCACTATGATAAATTCTTCTTCCTCAATAATATGGAATTTATTCGTTTTTGTTGACTCTCCTTCCATATATACTTCTAATTCATTTCCCGGTATTGCTTCATTTAAAAATAGCGAAATATTATCGTCTAAGAAGGCGTTATAATTTACAATTACATCTCCCACTTTGACTCTGGCTTGACCTGAAAGCACGTCTTTATATGCATTTTTTTCTCCAAAGACTACATGGAGACCTCTTTCAATAAAGTTATTTCCTATAATTGTGATTTCACTATTACCATTTAATCCTCCTTGTGATGGCAATACCTGCGTAATTGTTGGTTGTTTAGATATATATTCAAAGCCTGCTTTTAGATTAGCAGTCGCCCCGTCGTGATTAATTACAGTAATATCTACTTTGCCTGCTGGATTTGATGGAGTAACTTCAACAATTATCATGTCGCTTACCTCTATTTCTTCGTATGTCACTTTAGGAGGCACCACAAAAGTTATATGCTCTTTAGGAACTCTTATCCCCGCAAAATATACGTTTGGTAGTCCCGCTAGTCTTTCTTCTTCTGTCCCTCCAAAATTATGTGCTCTAAAGTTTATCCCCGATATTATTACTCTTTCACCACCTGCGGTGTTTCCTGTGTTTGGTATTAGCTCTATAATTTCCGGAGTATAACCTGGGTTCACATAAGTATATCCATCAAATTTGGAGAAAGAGCTTCCATCTGCATTTTGAATTGTCACTGGAACAATTGCTGCGTTTTGGTCTTCTAACTCTCTGCCATAAGGCGGCACATAGACCCATATAGTCCTTGCATTACCGCTTCTTCTAAAGACTTCTGCCTCTTCTGTGCCAAAGAATACTCTGGCATTTTCAAAGAAATTATTTCCTGTAATCTCTACAATATTTCCACCTCTAAAATCCCCTAGATTCGGTGAAATTTCGTCTATTTCAGGACGAGCTACTACATCTATTATTTTAAATCCATTAGTTAGTGTATGTCTACCTAAGTCTGGATTAACTACTTCTATATTTAACCATTCATTCATAAAGAAGCTCTTATTAGGGTCTCTCGGGTCAGGTATGATCACATAGATTGTTTCATGGTCAACTACTGCAACATTGCTTCCAAATGTCATTATCGGATTCCCATCTGGACCTATAATTCTAGGTCTTGGGTCTTCATCAAAAGGGCTTGTAAATTCTTGCATTTCCAGCTCATTAGCACCATCTCTAAAATATTCAAAATTAATGTCTTTTCCGTCAATTAGTACTCTAGTTCCTTTTTTTACTTCTTCTGTTTCTCCTAGTGGGTTAGCAGGGAAAAATCCATTCCCTTTTATTATTACTAAACTACCTTTTCCGCCAACATTTGGTATCACTTGTTGGATTACTGGTTGACTAAATGTTTGTACAAATTCAAATGGATGTGATGCAAATCCGCCATCTCTGTTTATAACTTGGATATATGTGTGCCCTGGTCTTCCATCTGGCAGATTAAACGTAATTGTTCCTCTAACAACATCAATTGTTAGATTTTGTATAACTTCGCCATCTACGGTGACTAATGCTTCTGGTTGAAAGTTTATTCCCTCTATAATTACTTCTTCATTCGACCCTACCGAGGCTTTGTTTGGTGTAATTGATTCTATATTTGGAAGTAGTACATCGGGTGCAGGATTAACATACTCAAATAAGTTTTCGCTAATTGCTCTTCCGCCTACTGCTCCAGCAGGCCCGGGGTTAAACACTGTAACGTCAGCGAATCCACTATACATGCCACTTACTGCTGCTGGTATAGTAAATTTTATTCTATTACCAGTTGTAATCGCTTGCCCATCTACTACTTTATTGGCTTCATTTAAAACTAAAAACTCTGCTTCTACTACCTGCCATTCTCCTACTCCAATCCCACCTGTTTGATTTCTTGCAGGCAAATTTGCTCCGTCTGCTCTATCGGTAAAATAAACTAAGGTTTCACCTTCACTGTTTTTTGTTATTACTTTATATTTATGGTTTCCTGAAACTGCATCACTTCCAATTATTACAGTTGGAAAGTATCTTTCTTCTCCAAAACTAGACACAATAAAGTTTTCTCCTTCAATGGTTGCAACTATATCTTGGTTGTATGGACCAAACTCTGGTGTTATTGTATTTACAGTTGGTGTAGTGATATCTGGTTTAAACTCAAATTCCACTGCGGTATGTCCACCAAGTGGTGCTTCTTCAACAACGAATTGTATTTCACTAATGTTTCCAGCATTCTTTCTAAAGTGTACTGTTTCTGTCCTAACAGTTATTGTATATTGTCCAGCTAATCCTACTTTATCTGTTATTACCTGAATGCTAGTTATATCTTGCTCGTCCCATTCTAAGGGCAGGTTCGTAATGTCAGTTTTCAATGCAATAAATACATTTATTTTTCTCTCTATAAAGCTTCCGTCGGCAAGCAAATATCTGATGTAATGTGCTTTTGGGTCGTATGCTTTAGAATCTAAGACTGTAAGAAATTCTAGGTTTTCTGTTGTTCCCGTTTCGATAGTTGCACCGTCAAGTATAACATTTGTCAAGCTGTTGACTGCGACCAAATTCCTAATCCTTAGTTGCTCTATTAGTTTTTCTTCATTAGTAAAAGCCTCAGTAGGGTTTACGTCAATAATTTCTAGTACTGCTCCTGTGGCAATTACATAGTTAAAATTTTGAGGATGAAAATACCTGTCTCCATCAAAGTTTTGAATAGTAATGGGTTTTTCTCCTATTGTAGAAAGGAATGGAACAATAACTTCTAACCCAATCTTTTGTACGCCACCTTCTTGATATGTGAAAGTACCATCAGTAAATGCTCCTACATTTCTCACAGCTTCATGACCAGCAATATATATTTTTGTACCTATATCTAAAAGCGGTACTTGATTCTCTGCTTTTATTCTTAATATTGTTCCTTGCGTTCCTTGTAGTGGGGTAATATCTACCGTTCCGAGGTTCAAAGGGTTGGCTACATTTATTGCGTTTCTTACTATGTATCTTACTGTAACAAAATTTCCGCTATGCCTTTGAAATATAAGGTTCTGATTCATTCCTGCTGCTATGTTAACTGTATCTGTTCCTACTGTTGCAACAGTTGCCTCTGTGTTTATTGTATATGTAACAGGATTAGCAACAAAATCTCCCGTTGTTACGGCT
>JAJOKQ010000157.1 GCA_021129785.1 Clostridiales bacterium
CAGAAATTGTTATTGTGGGAGATGGAGATCAATTCTCACATATAGAAAAAGTAGCAAAAGAAGCAAATAAAAAGAACGATGTAATAAGAATACTTGGCAAAAGAGTAGATATTGCTAAAATTCTTAGTATTGCAGATGTTGTAATTGGACCTGGGAGAACAGCGCTAGAGGCAATGGCTATGGGAAAACCTGTTGTTATTGCAGGTGGAGAAGGATATGCTGGGTTGATAAATGCTAGCAATTATGAATTGATAAAAGAGACAAATTTTACAGGTAGAGGTGTTGGCAGATTAACTTCTGCACAGCAATTATATAGAGAATTGTTATCTGTTTTTGAATTGCCAAAAAATGAATTAAAAGAGACGAATGAGTTTATTAGAAGAAAAATCGCGGAATCTTATTATATAGATAAAATGGCAATTAATACTGAATTTATTTATTATCGATTACAAAATCAAGATGACGAAGTATAAGTGCCATTTTGAGCTAATGCTTAGTTTTATGGAAGTGTAGTAAGCGTGCAGGAGAGGGCTTTGGTGACGAAATGAATTATAGAGATAAAATATTGCAACGCATAAATTTTTTCGATATACTCGTACTGTTATTGATTATTATAGCGATTGTTTTAGGCACAAAGCAGTTTGCATTTAGTTCGCCTAATGATAATGTGGATAGTGAAGAAATTTTAGTAAAGCTTGTTGTAAGAGGTGTTAGGGCTGCAACAGTTGATGTTATTAACGAAGGTGATGTTGTAATTTGTGTAAACAGCAAAGAAGCATTAGGAACAATTATAAGTAAAGAAATTAATATTTTTCAAACAACGGCATATACAAAAGATGGGAAAGCAGTATTGGCATCTGTACCAAATAGATACGATGTGCTTATTTCAGTTCGCGGATATGCAACAATTACTGAAAATGAAATAATGATTAATTCGACTGCCTTAAGAGCAGGAACGATTGTTAGAATTTTTACAAATGTTTACGAAGTAAAAACAACTGTGGTAGACATAGAATATAATAAGTAGAGAACCGAAATCTTTGATTTCGTGTGAATCACTTTGTTTGTTCATCTAAAACATCTCGGGTTTTATGCCAGAGGATTAGAATCGAAGATTCTTTTATTAATAGAAAGGAAGAGGAATCATGAAGGTATTAGTGTTTGGATACTACGGATTTCAAAATTTAGGCGACGAAGCGATATTGCAGGCAATTGTTGAACAATTTAAGAGTGTAAGTGAAGAAATTGAAATTACAGCATTAACATATAAGGCTGAAGACACTAAGAAAAGTTTTGATATCAACACTGTTAGCAGAAACGATTTCTGCGGATTGATTAGAAGAATTAAGGAAGTTGACGTAGTGATTAGTGGAGGAGGCTCTATACTTCAAGATGTAACTAGCAGCAGGTCTTTGATTTACTACTTAGCTATTATATTGATAGCCAAATTACTTAATAAAAAAATTATGTTTTATGCGAACGGTTTTGGACCAATAAACAAAGTGTTAAATAGAATTATAGCAACATACATAATTAACAAGGTAGATGTTGTTACTGTCAGAGACTATAAATCGAAGGAACTGATGCAGTCAATGGGGGTAAAGAACAACATCATAGTAACAGCGGATGCAACTTTTGCTCTGAAATTATTGAGCGAGCCTGAAGTAGAACGAGTTTGGGGTGGAATTGAAATTGACAAAACGAGAAAGACAATAGGAATATCCGTGAGGAAGTGGAAACATCTGAAAGAATATAAAAAAATTGTTGCAAAAATGGGAGACTATCTATCCAAGCTAAATTATCAAATAGTTTTTATACCAATGCAACATCCTAATGATGTAGAAGTTTCAAAAGAAATTGCCTCTATGATGGAAAATGAATCAGTGATACTTGAAAAAAAATACGCTCCGAGCGAATTGATTGGGATTATAGGAAACCTAGAAATGTTAATTGGCATGAGATTACATTCACTAATTTTTGCAGCTATTTCTGGAGTGCCAATGGTAGGTATAGAATATGATCCTAAAATAAAGAGCTTTTTAGATGATTTCGAGCAGCTTAGTGCAGGTGATGTTGAATCTTTAGAATTTATCTCATTTTGTACAGTGGTTGAGAATACACTTCATCATAGAGATGAAATAGTTGAAAAACTCAAAGGTAAAAAAAGAAATATGGAAACGAAGGTCGCTAACAATATTAATTTACTAGTCCAGTTAGCGCAAGATGGGTGAGCGAATGAAAAAAAAAGTTAAAATACTAAATGTAGCTATTGATGCAGTCACTAACAAAGAAGCATTAGAGATAGCTACTGGATACATTGAAAGTCACTCAACTAAAAAAATATACACACCGAATCCTGAAATTGTTATGATGGCACAAACCAATGGCAGCATAATGAGGTTGCTAAATGAAGGAGATTTAGTTGTGCCTGACGGGATTGGTCTAATTGTTGCCTCAAAATTAAAAAAACTAGAACTAAAAGAACGTGTAGCAGGCGTTGATTTGGTAGATAATATTTTGGGATTTTGCGCTAAAGAAAAGAAATCTTTTTTTATTCTTGGAGGTAAACCAGGCATTGCTGAACTGGCATGCGAGAAAATAAAGGAATTACACTTAGGTGTTGAAGTTGCAGGATTTTATCATGGATACTTTAAAGATAATGAAGAAGAAATGATTATTAATAAAATTAATAATGTAGAGCCGGATGTAGTATTTGTATGTTTAGGTGCACCTAGACAGGAGATTTGGATTGACAAGTATTACAAAGAAATCAATTGCAAACTTATAATGGGAGTAGGTGGTAGCGTCGATATTTATGCAGGCACAGTGAAAAGGGCACCGTTGATATTTCAAAATCTAGGGTTAGAGTGGTTTTATAGATTGATAAAAGAACCATGGAGGTTTAAGCGTATGCTTGTATTGCCTAAATTCTTAATTAAAGTTCTATTTTCATAATACTTTAGAAATATGTTACAACCCCCAAAATGCTTTTAACACAAATTTGAGGAGGAAAGTCATGAAAAACAAATTACATAAAACCTTGTTTGAATATATAATGATAGCTGCAGGCTGCGCATTAATGGCAGCAGGAATATTCTTCTTTTTCGCTCCAAATACAATTGCGCCTGGAGGAGTGTCAGGACTTGCTATAGTAATACAAAGAGCAACAGGGTTTCCAATAGATATTACCAATTTAATTGTTAATATACCTTTATTTATTGCAGGCGTGCTAATACTAGGAAAAGCATTTGGAATTAAAACAGCTTATGCTACCATCGTTTTTTCTGCATTTATTAGATTATATACTATAGTTTTTCCGTATGACTTAGTAGTTACAAAAGACGTTTTACTAGCAGTGATATATGGTAGTGTAATTATGGGTATAGGCTTAGGTTTGATTTTTAAGTATGGAGGTACAACAGGTGGTACGGCTTTAGGCGGAGCTATACTAAACAAATTCTTTCCATCTCTTAGTATTGTAAAATTGATGACTGCACTAGATTTCTTCGTTGTAGTAGCTGCTGGATTAGTCGTAAAAAACACAGATAATTCGCTTTACTCTATAATTGCATTATATATAATAGTAAAGTCTACTGACTTTATTGTAGAAGGACTTGGCTATGCAAAAGCTTTTCACATTTTTTCTCTCAAATCCGAAGAGATAGCCAAGAGAATAACTAAGGATATAGGCAGAGGAGTAACTTTGCTAGAGACAAAAGGGTTTTATACAGGAGAAAAGAGGCAAGTGCTACTATGTGTTGTAAATAGAGTTCAAGTAGCTAAATTGAAGAAAATTGTTGAGGGAATAGATAAAAGTGCCTTTATGATGGTGACGACAACGCACGAAGTTTTAGGCGAAGGATTTAAAGAAATAGAGTAAAAACATAGGAGGAAAACATGAGTAAATACAAATTATTAGAAGAAAAAGCTATATCTATTAGAAAAAACATAATTACTATGCTAAATAAATCTGGTTCAGGGCATCCAGGTGGGTCTTTATCAGCAGTAGAAATTTTAACAACACTATACTTTGATGAAATGAAAGTAGATTCAAAAAAACCAAATTGGGATGAGAGAGATAGATTTGTTTTGTCAAAAGGACATGCTGCTCCTGTTTTATATGCAACATTAGCAGAAAAAGAATATTTCCCAAAAGAAGAATTATTAAAGTTGCGACAAGTAAACTCAATGCTTCAAGGACATCCTGATATGAAAGGAACTCCAGGCGTAGACATGTCTACAGGATCGTTAGGGCAAGGATTTTCTGCTTCTTGCGGAATGGCGCTTGCGTCTAAATTAGATAAGTTGGATACTAGAACTTATGTATTGCTTGGAGATGGAGAAGTTCAAGAAGGAATTGTGTGGGAAACAGCTATGGCGTCAGCGCATTACAAATTGGATAATTTAGTAGCGATACTTGACTTTAATGGTCTACAAATTGATGGGTCGAATGATACAGTTATGGGAGTTCAACCACTTGCCGATAAATTTAGGGCGTTTGAGTGGAATGTTATAGAAATTGATGGACATAAATATGATGAAATTATTAATGCATTCAAAAAGGCAAAAACTGTGAAAGGCAAACCAACCATTATAATTGCTAATACGGTAAAAGGTAAGGGAGTATCATTTATGGAAGACAAAGCAGGTTGGCACGGTAAAGCTCCAAATGATGAAGAAACAAAAATAGCTCTAGCTGAATTGGAGGCAATTTAAATGGGAAATATGATCGCAACAAGAGATGCTTATGGAAAAGCCCTAATATCATTAGGTAAAACAAATAATAATGTAGTAGTGTTAGATGCAGACCTATCAAAATCGACGAAAACTGCAGAATTCTCGACTACTTTTCCTGATAGATTTTTTAACATGGGAATTGCGGAGCAAAATATGATGGGAGTTGCAGCAGGATTTGCTACAGCAGGAAAAATACCATATGTGAGCACTTTTGCTATGTTTGCAACAGGCAGAGCATTTGAAATAATAAGAAACTCAATCGCATATCCAAAATTAAATGTAAAAATTTGTGCAACGCATGCAGGGATTACTGTGGGCGAAGATGGAGCTTCGCATCAAGCACTAGAAGATATAGCATGCATGAGAGCAATACCTAATATGACTGTAATTGCTCCGGCTGATGCGGTGGAGACAGATGCAGTAATTCACGCTGTTTCTGAGTTTGATGGTCCAGTTTATGTTCGTCTTGGTAGGTTAGCTGTTCCCGTAATCAATGATAGCGAAACATATAGTTTCGAACTAGGAAAAGGCGTTGAGTTAAAAGAGGGAAAAGATGTTACGATATTCGCTACTGGAATGATGGTAAACGAAGCTTTAATAGCAAGCGAAACCTTAAAAGAGCAAGGAATTAATGCAGGAGTAGTAAACATTCACACGATAAAACCAATAGATAAAGATTTAATTATTAAGAAAGCTAAAGAAACTGGAGTAGTTATAACGGTAGAAGAGCATAACATTATTGGTGGGCTAGGATCAGCAGTAGCAGAAGTTTTGTCAGAAAACCACCCTGTTATAATGAAAAGAATTGGAATTAACGATACCTTTGGAGAATCAGGGAAGCCTAAAGATCTACTAGAAAAATACAAATTGAATGCGAGTCAAATTGTTGAAATTACAAAAGAATTAATGACAAATAAATAATACGCTTACCTGAATATTTCATATTATCTCTGAATAGACTTTATTAAAGGATAGGTGCAACTTATCGTGTTGTGGGGGGTGGTGTTTAATATGAAGTAAAAAATGCCTAAGTTTTCATCGATTAAATGGAAACAGTTTATTGCAATAACTTCAATCCTTCTAATTTCATTTACGCTGCTTAAATGCATTCCGAATTTTTTGTCAGGTGGTAATCAAGAAGTGAGTTTTGTAGTGTTGGACAACAAAGAGGGGCCTGACAGAATTGTACGTATTTTGCCTAGATATAAAATGCTAGAAAGAGCTCTAGCAACTGAGATTGAAGAAGAAATTTAAGTAATTGTAACAAAGGGCGAGGAGCCAACTGGGGGGTATACTGTAACTATTGAAACTACTTACTTAGTCGAGGAAAATGAGGTACTAAAGCTTGTTGTCAATGCAGTATTTAAAGATCCAGCTGATGATGAATTAGTAGCACAAGTTATAGCACATCCTTATGTAGCTGTAAAAACTAACCTCAGAGAACTACCAGATGTAATTGATTTGCAAATAACGTATCAAGAATAATTGTTACAAGCACGAAAGATACATAGTTGTTTATAGCAACTTTGAAAATTAAAATGAAAGCCATATAAACTTCGATAGAATCTTCCTTAATCTATAGCAGGCGGTAAGCTTGAAATTAAGGATTGAAGATTCTTTCATTTTTTTTGTTAATTTAAGAGAACAGTGGTATATATATAGTATATGCTAATATAGTGGTGACTTTTTATGAAGACAAA
>JAJOKQ010000101.1 GCA_021129785.1 Clostridiales bacterium
ATTAAGAATGTTCTCTATTATTACAGTTCCAATCTTTATAGGTGCTTTTACTTCTAGTTTATCTATCTCTTTTATGCAACTAAACAACAAGCCTTTTGGAACGGCTCCAGATGTTTTTACAGGCAATCTGCTTAAACTCGCATTCAGAATCTTCACTGTATATGTTAACACCCTAGTTGGATTTGTTATTTCTTCAATTGCATATTTTTCACCTCTAACACATTTATGCCCGTTAACCAAATACTCTTTGCCATATTGTTTTTTTTCTTCAATTTCCACTCTACATCCAAGAGGACAAGCTATACAAGTTATAGTATGCTTCATTTACCCATCTCCTCTTCAAGTTCAATCGTTAGAATAATCGGTTCATCACCTAGTACATTTTCTTTTTTTATTGATACTGATTCCATTTCACCAGGTGCAAGATGGCTTTTCTTTATTTTTTTAATAATTTCATTATCCTTCCTTACTACAAGCTTGACATTTTCGTATATATTATCTACTCTTAAATAAAGATCTATTGTTTCATCTATATTGTCTAGTCTAATTTTTTGTGGAACAATATAATTGATGCCATCACCAGCTTTTGTTTCTATAATTTTTCCGCCTTCAATTAATTGTTTGTTCACGTGTCTAGCTGCACTTTTACCCGTTTTTCTGCTTTCTTCTGTTACCCAGTCAACTAAATCATGTACATGTAATACATTGCCACAGGCAAATATTCCTGGCACGCTTGTCTCCATAGATTCGTTTACTATTGCTCCTTTTGTCTTATTGTCAAGGTTTATTCCAACATTAATTGCCAATTCATTTTCTGGCACTAACCCTACAGACAATAGCAAAGTATCACATTCGAAAATTTTTTCAGTCCCTTTAATTGGTCTTCTATTTACATCTACTTCCGAAACAACAACTGATTCCAGTTTTTCATTACCTATTATATCAATTATCGTGTGACTTAACAATAGTGGAATGTCAAAATCGTCCAAGCACTGTACTATATTCCTCGTAAGTCCTCCTGAATATGGCATTAGTTCTACTACAGCACTTACCCTAGCACCTTCCCATACCATAGTTCTTGCCATTATTAAGCCAATGTCACCTGAACCGAGTATTACTACTTTTTTGCCAGGCATATATCCTTCCATATTAACAAATCTTTGAGCAGTTCCAGCGCTAAAGATTCCTGATGGTCTAGTTCCTGGAATATTTATCGCGCCTCTTGTTCTCTCTCTACATCCCATTGCAAGTATTATTGCTTTTGCTTTGATGTCTACAAGTCCATCTTCGCTATTTATCAATTTAATCGTTTTATTTTCATCAATATTTAGTACCATCGTATCTAATTTATATTCAATACCGAGTTTATGAAATTCGTTTATAAATCTCTCCGCATACTCTGGTCCAGTTAACTCTTCTTTAAATATATGCAAACCAAACCCGTTATGAATACATTGATTCAAAATACCGCCTAATTCTCTGTCTCTTTCAACAACAAGAATACTCTCTACTCCATTTTTTTTTGCTTCAATTGCTGCTGCAAGTCCTGCAGGCCCGCCACCGACCACAACAATATCGTAGTTATTCATTATCTTCACTCCAATGATCATTCTCCGTTTTTCGCCTCATCAAAATATATGATCCTTTATTGCCTTTTAATATTTCATCCATTTCAACATTTAGTTCTCTTGCTAATATCTCCATAACTCTAGGGCTACAAAAACCACCTTGACATCTGCCAGAACCAGGCCTTGCTCTTCTTTTCACACCGTCAACTGTCGTTGCTCCAGCTTTTCTTTTAATTACATCAATTATTTCGCCTTCTGTTATGTTCTCGCACCTACATATGATTTTCCCGTAACTCTTATCTTTTTCAATAAGCTCTGATTGCTCTTTTTCACTTAATTCCATAAAATGCTTTACTTCTCTTCTAGTACTTGCGAAGCTTTCTTTTAACTTAAGCTCTCCAATTGAATTTTTTAAAATCTTTAATACAAGTTTTGCAATAGCAGGGGCAGCCGTAAGACCAGGTGAATCTATTCCCGCCACATTAATAAATCTGCTGGACTCATTTGTTTCTTCGATAATAAAATCTTGCGATTCTACTTTTGCTCTCAGTCCCATAAATGAAGTTATTATTTGATCATATGGAAATTCTGAAAACAGCTCCTTTATATTCTCATATAATAAATCCATACCTTCTCTAGTTGTCTTTTTACTTTCTTTATCACTGACATACTCAGATGTTGGTCCTATCATAAAGTTTCCATGAACTGTCGGAAGTGCTAACACGCCTTTTCCTTTAGGGGATGGGCATTGAAATATTATTGAGTTAGATAGTTTTCCAACGTTTTTATCATAAAGCTGATACTCTCCTGAATTAGCCATTATTTCAAACCCTTCACTATTTACCATGTTATTTATTTTGTCTGCGTATACACCTGCACAGTTAATTACGTATTTTGCTTCTACATAGTCTTTGTCACTAAAAATCCTATAAAAACCATCGTGCTTAACTATATTTGTAACTTTACTATTTAATTTAAGTTCCACTCCGTTTTCTACTGCATTTTCTGCAAGTGCAATAGCTAGTTCCCAAGGACCAACAATCCCTGCAGTAGGAGCATACAAAGCTCCTTCGATTTTCTCAGTCAAATTGGGCTCCATTTGTCTCACTTCTTCTTTAGTAAGCAATTTCATCTCAGCAACGCCATTTTGCTTTCCTCTTTTATATAGTTCTTGTAAGATTTTTTTTTCTTCTTCGCATTTTGCAATTACGAGTGAACCTATTCTCTTAAATGGGACTGATAAATCTTCGCAAAGTTTATCAAACATAGCATTACCCTCTACGTTTGTTTTTGCTTTAATCGTACCTACTGAAGCATCATACCCTGCATGAATTATTGCACTATTTGCTTTTGTTGTCCCATTTGCTACGTCGTTATCCTTTTCTAAAAGAATGACATCAAGTTTATATTTAGATAATTCACGAGAAATCATCGTCCCAACTATTCCCGCTCCTATTATCGCTACGTCGAACATTGTTTTCCCCCTTTCAATTGAAATTTGCAGATAAAAAAGAGCCACACGAAACTAAGTTCATTTTCATAAACTCGGTCTGTGCGGCTCTCTATTCTCAGCCTTAATTATTAATTTTGTTTAATTATATTACATGCTTTTGTATTTGTAAAGGTTAAATATTGATTTCCTATGATTAACTTGTGATTAATTAGCGATAGTGCTATTTAGTAATCTTTTTAAAAAACTCACTTGCCGTACTAATTATTTACAAACTAATACATTTAATAAATTTTTGTACTAAATAAGAATCAAACTGCGTACCACTATTACTAATTAGCTCTTCTATGGCTTTTTCTTTTGTTAAAGCATGTCTGTATGGTCTCTCAGAAGTCATTGCATCATATGCATCTGCAATTGCAACGATTCTTGCTGAAATTGGGATATTATCTCTAACTAAATTATCAGGGTATCCTTTTCCGTCTATTCTTTCGTGGTGATTTTTTATAATAGGTAATGTGTCTTCTAAAAACTTCAAGCTGCTCATGAATGATTCACCATTTGCAGGATGAGCCTTAATCAACTCATATTCTTGTTTTGTTAAAGATCCATTTTTCAAAAGTATTTCATCAGGTATACCTATTTTACCAATATCATGTAACATGCTTCCGTATTGAAGGTTTTTCATGTCATGTACTGAAATGCCAATTTTTTTTCCTATCATAATACTATATTCCATTACTCTTTCACTATGTCCTTTAGTATATTTGTCTTTTAGTTCCAAGCCTTTTATTAGTGCAATTAACACCTCCATATATGTTTCTTCAATTCTATCTGATAGTTCTTTGTTTGTAATTTCAACAGATATCATTTTAGCTAGTTGTTTGAAATAGTTAATATGTGTCATATCTAGATTATCAGAAATATAACTCATTACTCCAATTAGCTCGCTTTTTTCACTTAAAATAGGAAGCTCGTAGCACATTTTTCCTTTTCTGCTCAAAGTTTTTGGTATGAATCTATCATCATCGTATATGTTTTCACTATACAATTCACATTTGTTTTCATCTAGCCATGCAAAAGTTCCTTCTTGCCTTCTTAATTCTAATTTTTTTACTTCCCCTTTACTATAATTTATTGACTCTCTAATTGTAAATCTACTTATTTCAGAATCAAACAAATATATAGCTGATTTTGCTGAATTAATCATCTCATGTGTGTAAGATAGAACATCACTTAATAAAATATCTAAATCTATAACAGAAAACAACTTTTCACCTAACTTATTAACAAATTTAGCTCCTTGGAGATTTTTTGTGATTTCTTCATATGCTAACATAAGCTTCTCATTAGTTTTATTCACTTCATTATTAGAATCTCGAAGTTCTATACAATTAGCATCCAATTCTTCATTTAAAGCCCTTAGTTCTTCATCTCTTGCATATATGTCTGCTATTGTTTTATTAAACTGAATAGCTATTTCAGATATTTCATCTTTTCTTACTATATTAGTTTGTACACTTAAATCTCCTTTTTCAGCTTTTTTCATTTCACTAATTAAGTTATCCATTGGTTTAAATAGTTTAATAGTACTATAATAAACCAAAACAACGAGTAAAATAAAGCTTATAAAAGAAGCTACCGCCAGTTTGTTAATAATGCTGTTTGATATATAATAAACCGCACTAGCAGGAACATCTATACCTACTAACCAGCCAGTGTCTAATACTGCTGTATAGAATATATATCTATCTATGCCATTTTCATCTATATATTTAAAATAACAATCATTTGTGCCACACTCTATTACTCCTTCATTAACTAGCTCAAAAATATTTGTGTATTCAATTTCATCTAGGTATGGATGCATCAATATGTTACCATCACTATCGCTTAAAAATCCATATCCAGCATTATTAATAGATAGGTCAAAAATAATTTCTTTCATATTGTGAGCTGGTACAGCACCTATTATTGCACCTACAGTTTGATTTTTATTTATAATTGGCATTGTAATAACTATATTGTAGCTGCTGTCAAAATCAGATTAAATAGGTGGTGTTATTATAGGCCCTTTGCTAAAAATTTCTTTGTAGAATTCTCTCTCTGGGAGAGGTGCGTTTACTAAACCTGATGTATCGGTAATAGTCCTATCTAAAGACACCAAACCTATTTTATGAAAATGGGCACTCTCTACAGCTACATCTAGAAATGATTTTAAACTTTCAAAATCCATTTCCTTAGCCGCTTCTAATTCTGCTCTAATACGAATTCTATCTATCCCCATATCAACTATAGTCGATAATGAGCCTACTTCTGCATTGATTTTATCAATAGCATTTGAGCGAACATACGGCAGTATTATATTTTTGTTGTGATTTAAAAGTTGCAACCAGAAAAAAAAGAATATCATTATTGATGCAATTATTATTATTAACGGTATTTTGTATTTAAGCTTCATAAGGTGCTCCATTCTCTAATTTTAGCAAAAACTCTTTTCTCCATATACCGCCAGCATAGCCAGTCATACTACCATCTTTGCCTATTACACGGTGACACGGAATAATTATGCTAATTCTATTCTTTCTATTTGCATTTGCAACTGCTCTCACTGCTTTGTGATTTCCCACAGCAATAGCTTGTTCTTGATAGTACCGAGTTTCACCATACGGAATATCATTCAAAGCATTCCAAGTTGCTATTTGAAAATCAGTTCCTTGAAATACTAAAGGGATATCAAATCGTTTTCTGTTTCCGTCAAAATATTCATCAAGTTGATTTGCTAATGCAACAAAATACATACAAGAGCCATACACTAATTTATTACAAAATATTTTTTCCAGTTTTTCGACTTGATTTTCTCTATTCTTTTCATCAATGAACTCAAGAAAAAATATTCCTCTATCAGTCCCTCCAGCAAATATTGTGCCAATAGGGGATGGTATCTCAATCGTTGAAATAGAATTACCGCCACCATCATCAAAATCATTCGTATCTTCGCATGCAAACATGTTTTACACAGCCCCTTTAATTAAATATTAACAATCTTGTCTGCCATCGGTGCTCTTAATCTATGCGCAACAGGAAACCCCGAGCCAACCAATGGTCTTAAATAGAACTTAAATGCATTCGTGACTCCATTTCCTTTTTCATTAATAAAATTATCTGGCATAAGTTTAGTTTTTCCGGCTACTTCACTTAAATTTACTAATTCATAATCAACAGAATAAAATCCTGTTCTTTTAATAACAATAGACCCATCAACATTGTTCCAAAGAGCATATTGCGCAGCCTTTTCTCCCACTTCTCTTGCTTCTTGTTGATCTAGATCAGACACTACATCTA
>JAJOKQ010000113.1:0-5317 GCA_021129785.1 Clostridiales bacterium
CTCTTTTTCTCATACTTTGTTTGTAGAAACTGCTGTAACTAAAAAGATGGGAATTGGAGTTTTACCTATTCTAGCAACAAGAATTGGTTTAGCAATTGCTTCAGGAATAATTTTGAATGTAGTATTGTAACATTACGGCAAGAACTAATGAGGTGAAATAATGAGTGCTTTTGAAATCGCTAAAGAAGGACTGTTTGGTGGACTAATATCAGTATACGATATTGCTATAATTGTTTTTCCACTTATGGTTTTTATGGAAATAGCAAAAGACATAGGTGTGTTAGATTGGCTTGCAAAAGTTAGTAAACCTATAACGAGGTTTATGAAAATATCAGACGACTCAGCCTTTCCTTTAGCTATAGGTCTGGTTTTCGGATTAGCCTTTGGTGCAGGAGTAATAATACAAAGAGCGAAAGAAGGAAATTTGGATAAAAGAAGCTTGTTGCTTCTTGCGCTGTTTTTAGCTTGTTGCCATGCTGTTTTTGAAGATACTTTATTGTTCGTTGCAGTTGGTGCAAATGGGTGGTTTCTTTTAGCAATTAGAACGTTAACTGCTTTTATTTTAACTGCGATTGTATCAAAAAAAATTAAACTGACCAATATTGATCAAAGTTAGGGTGAGGCAAAGGAAACTACTCCTTACTTTACTGGTTTGTAATACATTTCATAATGGGTACTAGTTTTAGCATTTTATAATGAACAAAATAGCAACGTCATAATATACTGTAATAGGAAGTGGTTAATATTACTAATGGTAAAAACAATGTTGAATATCTGGTTAATGAAATAGAGCTATATAAAAAAAACATAGAGAGACTAGAGTTAATTTTTGAAGCGGCTAAAGAAGGTATGTGGGATATGGACGATGACGGGAATGTTAGATTCTTCAACTCAAGTTTCTATAAAAACTTCGATGTCAGCTTAGATAAATCTACTCTAAACGAGTGGATACATTTGGTTCACCCTGAAGATAAACATCTATTTAGCGAAAATGTTGTTATGCAAAAAATAAAGAGAATAGAAGTTTTTAAAAGCCAATATAGGGTAAAAAACAAAAACAATGAATATGTGTGGATAGAAGCTATAGGTAAAGCACAATATGATGCGGATGGCAACATGATATTTATGGTAGGCGCACATGTAGATATTACTGAAAGAAAAGAACACGAAAAAAAAATATTGTTCATGGCGTATCATGACAATTTAACGAGCCTCCCTAACAGAAATTTACTTGAAAAATACATTAACGAAGGAATAAAAAACTGTAAATCGGGTGCACTGCTTTATATTAACGTTAAGGATTTTAAGTATGTAAACGATGTGTTTGGTTATGACATTGGAGATAAAGCTTTGATTCGAATCAGTAAAAAATTAGAAAAAAATTCAGGAAATGATGGTTTCGTTTCAAGGATAAGCGGAAATGAGTTTGTGTTATTATTAGACAGCATTTTTAACAGAGATAAGATTGAACAAAAAGTAAAATATGTACTAGAAGAACTCGAACAAAAAATCGATATTGAAGGAAGAATTATTAAAATAAGCACATGTATTGGAATAGCGAGGTTTCCTAATGATGGCATCGTAGCAAAAGAGATAATACAAAACGCAAACTTTGCTATGACTATAGCTTCAAAAAAAATAACGCCTAGCTATGAATTTTTTGATCTAGGATTGAGAAATAAATTGCTAAGAGAGCGAACAATTGATAATAGCTTAAAAACTGCTTTAGAAAATAATGAATTATTTATTTGTTATCAACCAATTATTTGTGCAAAAACAGGTAAAGTTGCTAGTATGGAGGCGCTACTAAGGTGGAATAATGTTGATTTGGGGGTTGTGTCTCCATTTGAGTTTATACCAATTGCTGAAAAAAATAATGCCATAAATAAAATTGGTGACTTTGTACTAGAGGAAGCTTGTAGACAGGGAAATATACTCAATGAAAAATATAATGCTAAGTTAAGAGTAGCGGTAAATGTTTCAGTTATTCAGCTTATGCAAAATGGATTTGTAAGTAAAGTTATTAGTATTATAGAAAACACAGGGGTAGATAAAAACAATGTGATTCTGGAGATTACAGAATCATGTGCTATAGAAACGAACATAGATATTATTGAGAAAATAGTAAAACTTAGAGACTATGGGATTTTAATAGTGGTAGATGACTTTGGGGCGGGGTACTCATCTATAAATAACTTGATACAGCTTCCTATAGCTGGATTGAAGATTGATAAAAGCATAATCGAGAAATCTTTGGCAAATGACAACGTATTCTATATGATGCAGGCAGTAGTTGCATATGCGCATAATATGAAAATGACTGTTGTTGCAGAAGGTGTAGAGGACAAATTGATGTTAGATAGAATTAGAGGATTGAACGTCAATTATATCCAAGGATTTTATTACTCAAAACCCATATCCTTCAATGAAGTGATTGAGTATATGGAGAATAATAAATCAATCTAAAACTCAGTGATTTGTATATATTAAAACGAAAGACAGAGAATCTGTCTTTCGTTTGTTTTTGATTTGTTGCGTATAAATTGATTTGACTATTAACTTCTTTTATGTCTAATAAGTCCTGAAGTTACTAGCACTTCAACGCCTTTTTTCTCAAACTCATCTATCAAAATATTAATACCTAGAGAATCACTTGCTAAGTGACCCGCAATTATTACGTTAAGATTATGTTTTTCAGCATTTTTCCTATGTTCTTCTCCAATATGCATTACAACAAGTGTTCCTACTCCAGCAATAGCTAATTTCTCAAATGCTTCTTTAGATCCACCAGTTCCGCCTGTCATATCTACCATGAC
This sequence comes from Clostridiales bacterium, assembly GCA_021129785.1. Classification (GTDB taxonomy): domain Bacteria; phylum Bacillota; class Clostridia; order Peptostreptococcales; family NVVX01. Next base: position 2,817 of record JAJOKQ010000113.1, read on the forward strand.
CTTACCTGCGCGACGTTTTTTATCGCCAACTACAATAGCTGGTCCAGCGTTGTATTGTACAGCTTCAGCGTACTCAGGCTCTTGTTTTAATAATTTTACGACGTCATCAAGAGTTTCAGGTTTCTCAGTGTCAAAAATAGTTTGTAAATGTTTAACTACTAAATTGTCAGTAGGTGTATGAATGCATGCCATTGGGATATCAAGAAGTTTTGCAGTATCCACAGCACGATTGTGATTTATAGGCATTATTCCTCTTTTTACTTCACTAATTCTCGATGACATAATTCCTTCAGCAACATTAATAGGCACTCCATACTTGTTAAGAATATCAGCTTGCATATGCATTACCGCGTGAAGCGCAGCAAGAGCTTTGCCTTCAGGATGATGTGCAATTACTAAGTCGATAGTCTGTCCTTTTTCAGTTAAACGGTCAGCTAATAATAATTCTCCAACTTCCATATCTACACCCATGATGACTCTTTTTATTTCTTTTTCAGGATTACCATATAGAATTCTAGTGTCATCAAAAGGATTAGTTAATCTATCCATATCGTATTCTTTTTTGTCAGCATCTTTTAAATCATCGTAGTTTTCCTTGTTTTTTAAAAGCAGCTTGTTTACGCCCTCTAAACCTCTTGGATCGCTTTCTTTACCCATTGTTACAGCTAAATCGAATAATTCTTGTAATTTCATAAACAATTTCCTCCTTAATAGTATCCATATAATTTTTTTTATACGGTTAATTTTAGTATACTACTAAAGAGGCGAAATATAAAGAAGAATTTAATATATTGCGAAAACTAAACATTGTCGCTTTTAACAGACTAAAAAGAATTAATGTAAAATTAATGTATATATGATAATATAACAAGTATAATTAAATTATTATACGCAGTTAAAAAAAGTAGTAAAGAAAAATGAGTTTAGTGGGAGGAATTTATGAATCCTTTAGTTCAGGGACTGATATTGGGATTTGTAATAGTTTTGCCAGGAATGAGTGGCGGAACTGTGTTAGTTATATTAGGGTCTTATGAAAAACTGATTAGCGATTTAGCTAAACTTAGGATTAAACCATACATACCAATGTTTTTAGGAGTAGTGATTGGAATTTTTACGGGCGGGCGCATATTTGCTTCGCTATTTGTAGTTTATCGTGACTTGATGGCGGCTTTCCTTTTAGGTTGTTTATTAGCATCTACAAAAGCGCTACTAAAAGATGTGGCTTTTATAAAAGCGCGCAGCTTGTTTTTTATTGCGATTGGGCTTATTTCTGGATATTATTTAGCAGGAGACCCTATTAGTTTGAGCAACGCTCAAACAGAAGTAAGCTGGCTGTATTTAATAGCAGCAGGTGCTGTATCCACAGCTACAATGATTATTCCTGGTATTTCGGGTAGTGCAGTATTAATAATACTAGGGCTCTACGACACGGTGCTCGTAGCATTGAAAGAATTGAACATAGCAAACTTATTCTTTTTTGCTATTGGTGGGTTAACAGGACTGTTTGCATTAGTTAGATTATTAGAGAAAGTATATAAAAAACATAAGGGAATTGCATCGTGTTTTTTTGCAGGATTAATTGTAGGCTCTTCAAAAGTTCTGCTCCCTTACTCAATAAATACATTTGTTGTTTTACTATTTGCGCTAGGATTTATAGCGGTATGGATTTTGAGCGAGTAATACCCTATAAAAACAAATGAATTCTTCGTATATATTGGTGGTGAAAGAAATGATAAACTTTTTGTCTGTATTTTCATTGTTAGAGACTAAACAAACAAAAACAGAAGAAGATGTAGAGCTTATTAAAAACGGCGATGAAAAACTAAGAAATAAGTTCATTAGTTGGCACAAAAATTTTATCTTAAGTGTTGCGAGTAAAAGCAAAGGGCGTTTTATTCAGCCTGAGAATGATGAAGAGTATAGTGTTGCTATTACTGCGTTTAATCGAGCGATTGATAAATTTGAAAAAGGTAAAAATGCTTCCTTTTTTACTTTTGCGAGCTTGCTCATAAAAAGAGATTTAATTGATTTCTATAGAAAGAATAAAAACAATAATGAAATGTTTTTTAGTCAGATGACAGAAGAAGAAAGTGATAATTTTGAGAATACTGTAGCAATAAGGAGTATGCACGAAGAGGATAGACATCTTGAACTTAGAATGGAGATAGGGATATATAAGACTTTGCTTGAAGAATTTTCAATAAAATTTGAAGAATTAACAAAAATAAGCCCTAAACATATAGATTCAAGGAAGAATATTTTGAGGATTGCAAGAACAGTATATGAAAACACTGAAATAAAAGACGAATTGTTTATGAAAAAAAGGCTTCCACTAAGTAAAATTCTAGAGGTTGTAGATAGTAGCAGAAAAACGTTAGAGAAACATAGAAAATACATAATAGCTAATGTAATTTTGTTAAATAGTGATTTAGAGTATATGAAAGAATATATTAAAGATGTATTGTAGGCGGTGATGACATGAAAGGTATTATTATTGAAAA
>JAJOKQ010000113.1:5327-6330 GCA_021129785.1 Clostridiales bacterium
CTATGATGATGTTATTTGTCTTCTCGTCACTATACTATAATATGAGATTTAGCAACGAAGTATTTGCTTTTGTAACTATGGATATTAATCCTTCGGTGGAATTTGAAATAAATAAGCATAATTACGTTGTAAATGCTACAGCATTTAATGATAATGCTAAAGAGATATTGAGAAATATGAGTTATAGGTTTAAGAAAATAGATGAAGTAGCTAGTCAATTCACTCAAAAAGCTGTTGGGTATCAATTTTTGGACGGAGTAAATAACCATATTCTATTTTCAGTAATTAGTAATAATGGAATGCAAATGAGTGATTTAGAAATAATAACTGAAAAAATTATTAGCTTGCAGACCAATACCTTAGTAAAAGAGGATATTGAAGCATTTATAGGAGTGTTGCACTTAACTATCGAGTCGAGAAAATCGGCTAAAGAATATGGGATATCAGCCACAACACTAGAGTTGGGCAAAGAGATTGCAGGGGGTGGCAGTAATGAGTTAGTAATCGTAGACTTAGAAGATTTGGTAAACATAAGCGATGAAAAACTAGATGAAATAATTGAGGATATTAATAGACGCTACGAGATAGAAGATGCCAATAATGATAGTATTGAAGAGGGTAAGGACGATGAAGGAGAAATAGAAAGTGGGAGAGAAAACGAATACGATGATGCAGATAATGAGAAAAAAGACGAGTTTGACGATTTAAGAGGAAAAGAGGACGATGATAGAAGAGAAAGAGTAGACGAAAGAAAAGATGAATATGAAGACGAAAAAAGTGAAAAAGAAGACAGAATGAACGATTCAAAAGAAGAGATAAATGCTGAAGAAGAACCAAATGCCTACAAACAAAACGAAATGAATGAAGAGTATATTGAAGAGGATGATAGTATAGAAGGCGAAAAACAAAATGAAGAAGATCAGCAAGATGAAGGACAAGAACAAGAAGAACAAGAAGAACAAGAAGAACAAGAAGAACAAGAAGAACAAGAAGAGCAAGAAGA
>JAJOKQ010000102.1 GCA_021129785.1 Clostridiales bacterium
CTACAGGTGATTCTAGGTTATCTCCTGTTTCTGGGTCTCTTCCTAGTAAAAAAGAACCAATTTCTACTCCCCTTACGCCTGCTTCTTTATATAGTTCCACACATACAGCTTGTGCTGGAAACTGATTAAATGGAATATGTGGACAGAATTTTTTGCAATCAACAAATACTGCGTGTCCACCTACTGGTCTTTGTATTGGTATCCTAGCATCTATTAACCTTTGTCCTAAATATTCAACTTGTCCAATTCTATACTCTAAGTAATCTTCTTCGACTACTTCTCTTAGTCCTATGGCAAGAGCTTCCATATCTCTTCCAGATAACCCTCCATACGTTGGAAATCCTTCAATTGGAACAACCATTGATCTTACTTGCTCGTAAATTTTCTCGTCTTCTTTTATCGCAATCAATCCACCCATGTTAACTATGCCATCTTTTTTAGCACTCATTGTTATCATGTCGCCATATTCGAACATCTCTTTAATAATTTCAGGAATGCTCTTATTTTCATATCCACTTTCTCTTTTTTTAATGAAATAAGCATTTTCTGCAAATCTAGCTGAGTCAAACACTATTTTTAAGCTATATTTATCAGCTATTTTCTTCACTGCTTTAATATTTTTCATAGATACTGGCTGTCCACCAGCACTATTACACGTTATTGTCACTATTATGAAAGCACATTTTTCTACACCTTTGTCATTGATAAAATTCTCTAGTGCTACTAAGTCAAAATTACCTTTAAATGGATGCTCTTTTTCTGTATCAAAGGCATCTTCAATTACTAAGTTAACAGCAACTCCACCTTTTAACTCAATATGTGCCTTTGTAGTGTCAAAATGCATGTTTCCTAGGACATAATCACCTTTATTATGAATAAGCAATGGGAAAAGAACATTTTCGGCTCCTCTACCTTGATGAGTTGGGACAAAATATTTATACCCAATGATATCGTGAACGCTTTTTTCTAGGTTGTAAAAGCTTCTGCTACCTGCATAAGATTCGTCGCCCATCATAATACCTGCCCACTGTCTATCACTCATTGCACCAGTTCCACTATCTGTCAATAAATCGATATAGATGTTTTCTGCTCTTAGAGCAAACTGATTATATCCTGCTTCAATTATTTTCTTTTCTCTTTCTTCTTTTGAAATCAGTTTAATCGGTTCAATCATTTTAATTTTAAACGGCTCTGCTTTTCTATAGTTCATTCTTTCTCCTCCTCGTTTTGTGAAAAAATTTGATAATTTAAAATTTATTTTACTTACTTAGATTGTATGTGAAAAAGAATGATTATTCAAGAGGTATTGACACTAAAAGTTTTTTGAAGGAGCAAAAGAATCTCCGATTCTATTCTTAAATATTTCCATCACTTGCGTAAAAATTCGTCATATAATCAAAAACTCAAAACAAATACTAGCATTCTTAATACTTCAAAATATTCTTTTGCTTCAAAAACTAATCTAGTATCACTCACCTGTTTCATTCCTGTATAAAATGAATTTCTGTACGCCTTAGAAGGCTTTTTAAAATCAATTTCAACTATAAAAGAGTTTGGCATCTTAAAACTGCATTTAGACATATCGCTCTTTAGTGCAACCATAACCTTTTCTTTAATTTCTTCTGCTATTTTAGTAGGATGTTCCCCTATTATAGATTCTCCTACTCCTTTAAACGTTGCAACTGTTGCAATATTATTACTAAATTCTCTTCCGAACTTACATATTGCCGCATCTCCACTCAAGAATACGACTGGCACTTGCTCAAGATTTGAAGTATAAGTGCTTATTAAAAATTCACTTAAAAGCATTTCGTTAATTTTAATTGATTGAAACTGTCCACTCATCGTGTGTGCAAGTAAATTTCCTGCTGATGAGGAATAAGAGTGGTACCCGATAAGGATGGATGCATCAAAAGAATTATCAATTTCTTGCATCATACTATATGGGTGGCCGCTCCATCCGCGAATTATTCTAGTGTTTTTCGGCAACAAACTATGGTCTATATTTCTACCCGTATCGTGAGCATCATTAACCCATATTTCACTTGCTCCCGCTTCATTTGCTCCTTCACAAGCTGCTTTGACTTCTAAAGTCATTTGCTGTGCAAACTTCTTATAGTCTGCTTTAGTTTTGTCACATTCGTTCCAATGAGCAATACCTGCTACTCCTTCGATATCTGCACTAACGTAAATTTTCATGATTCTTTCCTCCTCGCTAAATCCATTAGAATTTTAGCTAATCTAGTAGTATCATGTCTTATGTAATCTTTCTTTATTTCAACTAGTTCTTCTTCGATTACTTTTATATTCAGTTTTTCTAATCTTTCTCGTCCTTTTTTATTAAGTGTGACTAAGCTAGCTCCTTCAAGTTTGTACTTCTCAACTGTTTTTTGGGATAGTTTTTTTGAGTTAACAATAATATAGTCTAAAGATATATTTTTACAATGTCTGATTACACCTTCAACATGATTGAATACAGAATAGCCATCAGTTTCGCCTGGCTGCGTCATAATGTTTGGTATATAAACTTTTGTCGCTTCAGTATCTATTAGACCTTTTGCGATGCTATTTATTAATATGTTAGGTATAATACTTGTATATAAACTTCCCGGTCCAAGTACTATTAGGTCAGCTTCTTTAATCGCTATGATTGCTTCTTTTACAGCTTTAGACTCCCTGGGTTTGATAAAAACCTTGTCTACAGGGCTTTCTTGCTCCAAACTCTTGATGGGAATATTTGACTCTCCCTTTATTACACTACCGTTTTCTAATTTAGCATACAACGTGATATTCTCTAGTGATACTGGAATAACTTTACCAGTTACAGCTAAAACTTCACTTACTTTCTTTACAGCTTCTTCGAAGTTTTCACTAATTCCATTCATTGATGCAATAAACAAATTCCCAAAGTTTTGCCCCTTTAGACTTCCCTCTGTAAAGCGGTACTGAAATAGCTTTTCCATCGTTGGTTCCATCTCAGCCAATGCTAAAATACAACTTCTAATGTCGCCAGGCGGAAGCATGCCTAAATCTTCTCTAAGTTTACCAGAACCTCCACCATCATCGGCAACGGTTACTATTGCTGTTATGTTAGGTGTAAATTGTTTCAGCCCTCTTAAAAGAACAGAAAGCCCCGTCCCGCCACCAATAGCAACAATTTTCGGCTTTTGTTTGGAGAATATTTTAACAAAATTACTTGATTTATCTGTATTCGTTCTGTTCTTTTTTATCAATTTTTTTATGTTTTTAATAAGCCTCATATTAGAAAGAGATTTCATTTATATCTGCCCCATGTTCATTAATCAATATCTCTATTCTTTACTCTCGCTCTATATCCTTTTTCTTTTAAAAACTCATTTAACAAATATGAAACTGTAACCGAACGATGCCTTCCGCCTGTGCAGCCTATGGCAACTACCAGCCTATTCTTTCCTTCTTTTATGTATGCAGGAATTAAAAAAGCTATTAACTCAAATAATTTCACTATAAATTCTTTACTGTATTCAGAGTCCATCACATAGTTTCTTACTACTTCATTTTTTCCTGTAAGGTTCTTCAAATCATCAATGTAAAATGGGTTGGGAAGAAATCTTACATCAAAAACTAAATCTGCATCTAAAGGAATGCCATGTTTAAACCCGAATGCTAGAATAGATATCATTAAACTGTCTGAATTATTTCCTTCAATAAAAATATTTCTTAGCTCTTCTCTCAATTCAGCTGTTCTAATATTAGTCGTATCAATTATATTAGTTGCAACTCCTCTTAAGTTGCTTAACTTTTCTCTCTCTTTTGTGATTCCTTCTTTTATTGAACCCTTTTTAGAAAGTGGATGTTCTCTTCTTGTTTCTTTAAATCTTTTAATTAGAACTTCGTCGCTTGCATCTAAAAATAGTATTTCATAGTCTAATTTCATTTTATTCATGGCATCTAGGCTATCAAATAAATCGTCAAAAAATAGTCCGCCTCTAATATCTATTACTAAAGCTATTTTTTCAATTTTTGAATTTGAATAATAGCATAAGTCCATAAATTTGGGAATCAAAGATGGCGGCAAATTATCTACACAATAGTAACCAAAATCCTCCATATGTTTAACTGTTTGGCTCTTTCCTGCTCCTGATAGTCCTGAAATTATCACAAACTTCATTTTCATCCTCCTATCATTTTTACTTCAGTATTTAACTCAACACCATACTTTTCTCTCACCGTATTTTGTATATGCGAAATCAAATCACTTACATCTTTTGAAGTTGCGCCGCCCACATTTACAATAAAACCACAGTGAAGCTCAGAAACTTGAGCTCCTCCTATTTTATAACCTCTTAAACCGGAATCTTGAATCAGTTTTCCTGCATATAATCCAGGTGGCCTTTTAAATATACTTCCTGCGCTTGGCAGGTTTAGCGGTTGTTTGGTTGCTCTTTTTAAGTTTATGTCATCCATAAAAGTTTTTATAGTGTCATACTCACTGCTTTCTAGTTGTATTGTTACTTCTAAAACAATTAGTCCTTTTTCCTGAATTAAGCTCGTTCTATATGCCATTTGTAACTCTTTAATATTTAACTCGAAAATATTTGCGCGCTCGTCAATAACCTTACATGTTTTTACAATATCTTTCATCTCTCCGCCATATGCACCCGCATTCATTGTTACTGCTCCACCAAGTGTGCCAGGTATTCCGCCAGCAAATTCTAAGCCGCTTAACTTTTTTTGGAGCGCGATATTAGAGATTTTAGACAATAATACTCCTGCTTCCGCAATAATCTTATTTCCTTCAACCTTCACTTCACTAAAACTATTAGCAATTTTAATAACAACTTTCCTAATTCCTTTGTCATGTATAAGAAGATTCGATCCGTTACCCATAATATAGTATGGAATTCTATTCTCGTAACAGTGTTTAATTATTTTTTGAATCTCCTCTACTGATTTTACAATCAACAATATATCTGCAGGTCCTCCTATTCTAAAAGAGGTTTGGTTTTTCATCAACTCATTAGTCAGTACATTTTTTTCGTCCATAAATTCCAAAAAAAATTCTCTTTGTTTTGCTATATGCAATGTTGTCACTCCTTGGGTTAATCCGTTTTATATATTTTTTTTAATATAATAGTTTTAAATTCAATCATATCTTTCAAATGCGAATTAATTATTCTATCAATTATTTCTACATTCACTACTTGGTAATTGTGAATTGCAATGTTTCTAAAGCCAACCATAGCTTTTAGTTTTTTAGTCATTTCTGCATCAATGATATCATTTTTATTCAGAAGTTCAAATGCATTTCTACTGTTTTGTGGAATGCCATATTTGTTAACTGAAATAACATGCATTGCTAAATCAATACAAGCTTCACATGCTCTCTGTATATTAAGTATTATAGAGTCTTGCTTTGTGTAATTCAATATGTTCTCTCTACTACCGTCATATTCTTCATTAATCCTTATTATACACCTCTCAATAATTTGAGCTTTGTTCATAACGACATCATTTACCATAGATTGCACCTTCTTCTTTCACTTTATTGAGTATGTTTTGTCTTTCTTCATTCAAAAGAGCATACTCCTTAAATGTTCTTATTCTAAACTCATCAAGTCTATTCCTATCTGCACAATAAAAAACTATGCCTGTACCAACTATCTGAGTTTTGAATACAGTACTCGCATTTCTCAAATTAATTAAGTCAATTTCTCTGCATAAAAGATCGGCTAACTCTTCTTTTATAATAAACATATCATACGAGCCAATTTTATCTTTTGAATAATAGGCTAAATCAATATCGCTATCCACACTAAAATTACCACTGACGCTTGATCCAAAAACAAAAATAAAATACGGACTAATTTTTTCCACTAAGAATGATTGTATTTTTTTGAGTTCTCCCTCAGGAATATTTAACATTTTGAACTCCTCCATACTCACAGAATAGCATATGAAGCGTTACCTGTCAAACGAAACGCGCTACTAACCTCACTTTCAATCTTTTCCTAACCAACTTTCCAACTTTCTGCTTTTTGTACCCATTTCTAAAAATTTAGCCCAAAACACTTGACATAAGTCGCAATATATTATAGTATGACATAACTTGATAATGACTTTCAATAACTTTTACATTTTGTTGTCATTGTCATGAAAAAATATAAACACAAGGAGAACAAAATGAATAAAAAAGTATTAATCTCATTACTATTATTAGTGAGTATGTTATTGCTAGCTGGCTGCGGTGCAGGTACAGATGACGTTGCTATAGATGATACTGCTGATGTTGAAGTAGCTAC
>JAJOKQ010000035.1 GCA_021129785.1 Clostridiales bacterium
CTTTTATACTAGGGCTTTAACGGTGCTTTTATATTTGCTGGCGTAGAATCTAGGTTTACATCAATACAACACAACGGCGGGAACATCACACACCACCAGTTTTTCCCGTTTCCTTCTCCGATTATTACTCGCAATGATTCATACTCTCCTGCTGGTAAAACAACATCTCCGTACCTTCTTGTAGGAAATATGTGTTGCCCAAATACTACTTGTATATTGTAGTCACTCTTGTTACTTCCTATTTCAGCAAGTGCAACTTTTTTAATTTCGTTTAAGTTTGCAGTAATATTTCACCTTGCTTCTTCTATGTTCTCTGCCCTTATATGCTCAGTATTCAAGAATGAAATGACTCTATTTCTCACTTTCAGCTTTAGTTGTTGATCATTAGGCGAATCACTATTTGCCATAACGTGAAAGCGTATTAAGTTATCATATTCACTTGACGATACTTGATTATATTTTGGGATATTCAGAACACATATTACTACCAAAACTATAACTAACAATAATTAAATACCTCTCTTTTTCACAATAATATCCCTGCCTTTCCAAATCTTTATGCATTCTATTATTCTTTATCTCATCTTTATTATTTTGCACCATCAATAATCACTTTTCCCCTTTCAAGATTGCTTTAATATGCGCCCATTTCACTATTAGGTTATTTGAAGCAATATGTATGTAGTAATCCCAACTACTATATGTTGTCGCTATCACTTTGGCAACCATTATTTCTTTTATTAACTGTGTTTTCGCAAGTCTTGGAATCTCAACGCAGATCAAAATAATGCCAATAATTATTACCACTGACATAATGAATACACCATATATGCCTCTAAATGTCTCAATAAATTTATACATTTGCTCACCTTCTATAATCTTCTCTTTTCCTATTAATTTCTACAATATTGAAGTTTTTTATGCACAAAAAAAACAAAAGAATTTTTACTTTTGTGTTTTTTAAAATAAGGAAATTTTATATCAAAATGAATGATTCTACTGTACCACATTCTACAAGTTATTCTTACTATAACTTTGCGCAATATAAGTTTGCTTATATATCCTTAGTAAATTGACATGTGCCGATTTTGCGCGCTCATAATTCTTGTATATGCCAAATACAGTAGGCCCACTTCCAGTCATCATACTTCCAATAGCATTGTATTCCAACATTTTCTTTTCTATTTGCTTTATTATGGGATACCTTAATGCTGTAACTTCTTCTAAAACATTAAACATATTTTTAGCTAATTTGATAAGATTCCCTTTTTCAACCATCTCAATTAACATGTTAAGATCTTGTCTTGGCTGTAACTTGCTTAAATCTAGCTGTTTGTATATTACCTTGGTCGAAACAGAAAGCGACGGTTTACAAATAACTATCCACACATTTTGAAGCCCTCTAATAGGAGTCAATTTTTCTCCTATCCCTTCTGCTAGTGCTGCTCCTCCCAAAACACAAAATGGAACATCAGCACCAATATCAACTCCTAAAATCATCAGTTCTTTAGTCGTCAAGCGCAAATCCCACAATTCGTTTAATCCGCAAAGTACAGCGGCGGCATTTGAACTTCCTCCTGCTAAACCTGCTGCAACCGGAATGTTCTTTTCTATATGAATGATTACACCTCTATCAATATTTAGTTTCTTTTTAAGTAGCTCAGCCGCTATGTAAGCTATGTTTTTCTCTCCCGAAGGAATATATTCACACTCAGTTACAATATGAATTCTCCGGGTACTATTCTCTGTTAATGTGATAGTATCGCATAAATCAATTTGTTGCATAATCATTTTTACTTCATGATACCCGTCCAACCTTTTTCTAATGACGTCAAGAGATAAGTTAATCTTTGCTCTTGATCTTAGCTGTATGCTTTTCATTGTTAATTTCCTTTCTCTTATATTCCTATAATATCTTGAATGCTAGCCTGGAATCTCATAAGTCGAACACACAAGTCTAATAAAAACACAAAGCTGTTTTATTAGCTTTGTGTTTAGACAGTTAGTTTTGTAATATTATATCAGACTCTTCAATTATAGTCCACGGAAAAGCCGTTAACATCAAGCAGAAACCTGATAAAGCTTAGTTCAATTGAAATTGACTTTCTTTCTGTATCAAAAGATACTCATTAATTTTTAAATTTTGTGGATCTTCAATATTGTTACTTTCTATAATGATTTCCACGGTCGAGTTATATTTTTTAGCAATTTCCCAAAGCGTATCCCCTAATTGTACGGCATATATTGTTAAGCTAGGTCTTTCTTCAATCCCTTCCTTTATTTCAGTCTCTGTTATCTCACTAACTAAATCTGCCTCTTACAATAAATATACTTCGCACTCTACATCGAAATTTGCTACAATCTTAGCTATAGAATCTGTCACTAGAACTTCTTTAATAAAATTAATCGGCATTTCCATTCACCCTCCTTGGTATTACACGTCTTACTTATATCTTATTAAACTATCCTTAAAATATGATATTTACTTGTATATATTTTTCCCTTACCTAACCACGCTAAAATTCTTTTTTCTTCAAGCATAAATCTCTATAATCAGCAACCTCTAAAACTTCAAAAAACCCATCTCTACTGAGATGGGTTTTTTGGAATGACGTAGTGTTCGTTTGGCATTCCAAATTTAATATATCATTGTTTTTATCCTACAATTAGTGTTCCTGTTTTTCCTGCAATTCCTTCTTTTGCTTTTTCAAGTGAAGTAATAAGTGTAATCCTTCCAGATTTTGATTCTACAAACTTCATAGCCGCCTTAACTTTAGGCAACATTGAGCCTGGAGCAAAATGACCTTCTTCAATGTACTTCATCGCTTCTTTTATTGTCAGCTTCTCTAATTCTTTCTGCTGTGGAGTATTAAAATTTATTGCTACTCTTTCTACCGCAGTTAAAATAATTAGATAATCAGCATCTAAAATATCTGCCACCTTCGCAGATGCAAAGTCTTTATCTATAACTGCTGGGACACCCCTTAACATACCATTTTCTTCTACTACAGGGACGCCACCACCACCTACTGTAATCACTACATGACCTGAATTAACAAGAGTTTTGATAATTTCAGACTCTACAACATCTACAGGTTCAGGAGATGCAACTACACGTCTGTATCCTCTACCTGAGTCTTCTTTCATTGTATACCCTTTTTCTTTAGTCAATGTTTCAGCTTCTTCTTTAGTGAAAAACGAGCCTACTGGTTTAGTAGGGTTCTTAAAACCTGCATCCTTTTCATCAACAATCACTTGAGTAACAATTGAAGCAACAGATTTATTAATGTTTCTTGCAACCATCTCTTCTCTTATAGCTTGTTGAAGATGGTATCCAATGTAACCTTGACTCATCGCACCACATTCTGGAAATGGCATTAGATTTATGCCTTCACTATGTTGTGCAGCTGTCTCATAAGTAGCAATCATTTGCCCAACTTGTGGTCCATTGCCATGAGCAACTATTACTTCATGTCCATCTTCTATTAAGTCAACTATAGATTTTGCAGTTCCTTTTGCAGTAATTAATTGAGCTTTTGCACTAGTATCTTTTGGATTTGCTTGAAGTGCATTGCCTCCAAGTGCTATAACAATTCTACTCTTTTTTTTCACCTCGTTATCACTCCATTTTTCTTTAGAATTATGATTAAAGAGTTGCAACCATAACTGCTTTTATTGTATGCATTCTATTTTCTGCCTCATCAAACACAACTGAATGTTTGCTTCTGAAAACTTCATCTGTCACTTCCATAGAGTCTAGTCCAAATTTCTCTTTAATTTCTCTTCCTACAACTGTGTTCTGATCATGAAAAGCTGGCAAACAATGCATAAATAGTGCATCAGCATTATTAGTTTTCTTCATCATTTCCATATTCACTTGATATGGTGACAACAGTTTAATTCTTTCTTCAAACTGATCTTCTTCGCCCATAGATACCCAAACATCTGTATATATTACGTCTGCGTCTTTAACATCATCAATATTTTCAGTTAACTCAATGATTCCTCCTGTTTCCTTGGCTACTTCCCTCATTTCTGCTACTAATTTTTCAGATGGAAATAATGATTTAGGTGCTAAGGCAACAAAATGCATTCCCATTTTTGCTGCTCCAATCATTAGAGAGTTGCCCATATTGTTTCTTGCATCACCAACATACACAAACTTAACTTTGTTAAGAGGTTTATCTACATGTTCCATTACTGTTAAAAAATCAGCTAGTATTTGTGTTGGGTGGTATAAATCAGTAAGTCCATTCCACACTGGTACCCCAGAGTGCGCCGCTAAGCTCTCAACTGTTTCTTGCTTAAATCCTCTAAATTCAATTCCATCATAATATCTACCTAATACTTTAGCTGTATCTTCAATAGATTCCTTTTTACCCATTTGACTATTCGTTAAAAATGTTACATTAGCACCTTCATCATACGCTGCTACTTCGAAAGCGCATCTTGTTCTAGTTGAAGATTTTTCAAATAATAACACAATATTCTTGCCTTCTAGCACTTTTTCTTTGCTACCTGTACGTTTTTTTGCCTTTAAATCCTTAGATAAGTTTAGCATGTACCTAATCTCTTCTGTTGTAAAATCTTTTAGTGTGATAAAACTTCTTCCTTTTAAATTTACTGGCATAAAATTTCCTCCTTAAGCTATATTAGTACTATATTTCTTCCCTTACTAATGGCATAGACATACATCTAGGGCCACCACGTCCTCTAACTAGTTCTGAACCTTCAATTTCAATTACTTCTATACCATTCTTCCTTAGCGTGTCATTAGAAACCTCATTTCGGTTATATGTTATTACAACACCTGGCTCAATTGCTAATGTATTAGTACTATCATTCCACTGCTCTCTAGCTGCAGTAATAGCATGACCACCACCACTTTCAATCAGCTTAATTGCAGGCAATTTCAAAACATTTTTAAGCCCGTCTTCTAATGACTCACAGAGTTTAACTATTGGAGTAGTTTTTCCTCTAGTTAGCTCAAAAGCTCGTAGTCTTAGGTTTATTCCAGGATAAATAGTAAATTTGTCATAGTCTACCATAGTAAACACAGTATCTAAGTGCATGTACGCTCTTGTAAATGGAATTTGAATTACTAAAACTTTTTTTGCAACATTCTCTTCAAACAACCTTTGTGATAAAGTTTCAATTGCTCTTGGTGAAGTTCTTTCGCTACAACCTATGGCTACAACATCTTTGCTTAAAACTAACACATCGCCGCCTTCAATACTATACTTTTCTTTGTAGCTATATAAAGGCTTTGTTGTATTTCCTCTAAATAGTGGGTGATAATCATATATATATTCTAAAAACATAGTCTCACGATTTCTTGCTGGAGTATTCATTTTATTTATGGAAAGCCTATTCCCTATTACTACTCCGGGATCCCTCGTAAAATATAAATTTGGTAGTGGGTTAATATAAAATGGGAAATCTTCTTTTACGTAGTCTACTAAATATTGTTTCTGTATATTCCCATTCAGTTCGTTTTTATGAAGACCCGATATTGCAATATCAACTACTTTTTGTGTGCTGCAAAGCTTCATAAAACTTTCAATTCTTATTTCTAATTCTACATTTTCGATATTAGAATTTTCTATTTTATCTTTGATAAAAGCGGCACGTACGCTTTCATCTTCTATAGCTTCTAAAAGCAAGTCCTCGTAATAATACACATCGCAATCTCTTTTTTGCATCTCAGTTGCAAAGCTTAAATGCTCTTCCCTCATTCTTTTTAACCATGGAATATCGTCAAATAGTAGTTCGTGTAGATATTCTGGCGTTAATCTTTCTAGCTCTTTTCCAGGTCTATGTAATAACACTGCCTTTAATTTACCAATCTCTGAATTTACATTAATGAAGTTGTGTTCTGGCAAATTCCGTCACTCCCTTCTTAGTAACTTTAATTAACAAGTCTAGTATATCTACTCTCTATACATAAATCAAGTGTCTATTTTAAGAGGTTTTTTGCGTTTTTATTCACTGTTTATATATTTGTAAAAATTCCTATTTGTTAAAATCTGAAGTAGTTTTGTTTAGTATTCCCCTTGTATCTCCATTACGATGAAATTTAAAATGTTAAACTGAACATCTAAAGGCTTTTCTACAATTCTTAACGATTGAATCGTTAAAATTCGTATAGAACTCGTGCTGTTTGAGCAAAGCGAGTTCACGAGTTTAGAATTTTTTCGCTGAAAGAGTTCTTGAATTGTTAAAGTCTTAAGTAGTTTTGTTTAGTATTTCAAATTTC
>JAJOKQ010000022.1 GCA_021129785.1 Clostridiales bacterium
ACAGTAAATCATTATGTTCTTCACTAACATAAAAAATTTTATTTTTCCCTTTACAAAACTCTGTAAGCAAGCGCGTTTTGCCCACTCTTCTTCTTCCGTACATTACTATACAGTGAAATTTGTTTTCATTATATAGCTCGTTCAGCTTATCAATATAGTATTTTCTCCCTACAAACAAATCAAGCCCTCCCATGCGGTAAATCTAATATGTGAGCATTTTACATTAATCTAAATTAACTTAATCCAAATTAACTTAATTTAGATTAAGTTAATTCTACTATTTTTTTTCCTTCCTGTCAAATGAGTACTACGATTAATACGATTTATCTAATATCAAACAATCAATTATCCCCCCACCAAGACAAACTTCGCCTTCATAAAACACTACTGATTGCCCTGGAGTTACAGAACTTTGTGGTTCTTTAAATATAACTTTGCATTTGTTATCGTCCATAAAATACACGCTAACTTCTCTATCTTTTTGCCTGTATCTAAATTTGGCCGTGCATTCATATGGTGACTCTGGTTTTGCTTTGCTTATCCAATTAACATCTGTAGCCAATAAGCCTAAAGAATACAAAGCTGGATGATTTTCTCCTTGAACAACGTAGAGAATATTGTTTTTTATATCTTTTTTAGCAACAAACCACGGCTCTCCTGTTCCTGCTCCGCCAATACCAAGTCCTTTTCTTTGTCCTAAAGTGTAGTACATTAATCCTTGATGTTTGCCTTTTACTTCACCACCCATAGTTTTCATTTCGCCTGGTTTTGCTGGTAAGTAGTTACTTAGAAAATCCCTAAAATTTCTTTCGCCAATAAAACAAATCCCTGTACTATCTTTCTTCTTAGCATTTATGAAATTATTTTCTATAGCTATTTCTCTAACCTGTTTTTTTTGTAAATGTCCTATTGGAAACATAGTCTTCGAAAGTTGGTATTGCCCTAGCACGTTTAAAAAGTATGTTTGGTCTTTGTTTGAATCTTCCCCTCTTAACAGTCTATATTCTCCGTCTACAAAATCTATTTTAGCATAATGTCCTGTTGCTAAGTAGTCTGCTTCCAGTTTGATTGCATAATCTAAAAAAACTTTAAATTTGATTTCTTTATTGCACATTACATCAGGATTAGGTGTTCTTCCGACTTTATATTCATGAAGAAAGTATGTAAATACTCTGTCCCAATATTCTTTTTCAAAGTTTACTGTATAATATGGAATCTCCATTTGATCGCAAACACGTCTAACATCAATATAGTCATCAGTTGCTGTACAAATTCCATCCGGGTCTTTTTCATCCCAATTTTTCATAAAGATTGCGACAACTTCATAGCCTTCTTCTTTTAATAAAAATGCTGCAACAGTTGAGTCAACTCCACCTGACATTCCTACTACGACTCTTACGTCCTTTTTATCTTTACTCATATTTCCCTCATCCTTAATATCATGAAATCAATTCTGTGTGTATTTTTCATTTCACTTTACTACATACAACCTATAATACAATTCTAGCTTTTGAGTTCCCCAATTGCTTTTTCTACTTCTTCAACTATTACATTACTTTCAATTAGCTTAGCAGATTTATTAATGTCAAAGTACATCACTCTATCATCAGTAAGTTTGGTCACTACTTCTCTAATTTTTTTGTAAGCAATCGAAGTCCCTACTCCTAGCTTTGTACTATCACTAAACTCTACTCCTTGTGCCGCTGCCATTAATTCTATTGCAACAACGTTTGTAGCGTTAAAAAGAATTTCTCTAGCTTTTCTTGCCGCAATTGTTCCCATACTAACATGATCCTCTTGATTTGCTGATGATGGTATAGAGTCAACGCTTGCAGGATGTGAGAGCACTTTGTTTTCTGATACTAATGACGCTGCAGAGTATTGTGCTATCATAAACCCAGAGTTTAGCCCGCCTTTTTCTGTTAAGAATGCCGGAAGTCCGCTTAATTGTGGATTTACAAGTCTTTCTATTCTTCTCTCACTCACGTTAGCTAGTTCACTTAGAGCTATAGCTAAGAAGTCAAAAGCTAGTGCCATTGGCTGCCCATGAAAGTTCCCACCAGAAATTACTTCTTTGTCATCTACAAAAATTAGAGGATTATCTGTTGCAGAGTTTATTTCAATGTCTATCTTATCTTTTACAAAATTAATAGCATCTTTGCTTGCTCCGTGAATTTGGGGTATACACCTTATTGTATAAGCATCTTGAACTTTATGTGTTCCGCAACAAGCACTTCCGTCATGGTGGTGATTTATTGTACTTGGTTTTTCGTTTTTTTCACTTTTAGTACATGTGAGTTGGCTGTCAAACAAAATTCTTAGTAAGTTTTCAGCAGTATCTAACTGTCCTTTATGTGGTCTTACTTCATGAATTTTTCTTTTGAATGGATCAGTTATTCCACTTACTGCTTCTACAGTTAACGCGGCTACTATGTCTACATGTTTAATTAAGTTAATTGCATCATAAACTGTCAATGTGCCTATAGCTGTCATTACCTGCGTTCCGTTTATTAAACCTAAGCCTTCTTTGGAGGTCAATTCAATTGTTTTAATACCCGCTTTCTTCATTGCTTCTTTACCACTCATTATTTCTCCGTTATAATAGGCCTCACCTTCACCTATCATTACAAGTACCATATGAGAGAGAGGAGCTAAATCACCACTTGCACCTAAAGATCCTTTTTCAGGTATCACAGGATGTACTCTTTTATTAATCATATTTACTAATGTGTCAATAGTGCTTATTCTTACACCAGACAACCCTTTTGCGATTGCATTTACTCTAAGTAACATAACTGCTCGTACAGTTTCTTCGCTTAGCGGATTTCCTATACCGCATGCATGGCTAATTATTAAATTTCTCTGCAGTTCAGCAGCTTGATCTTTGGAAATAAACACTTCGCTAAAATTTCCAAATCCTGTAGTAATACCATATACCACTTTATTCTCAGCCACTAACTCATCTACTAATTCTCTAGATTTTTTCATTTTACTAATTGACTCTTGAGTTATTTCTACCTCAACAAAATTTCTTGCTACTTGGATAACCTCGTCGATTGTAAGGCTGTTTCCGTCTAATAATACCTTTTTCAATTAAATTCTCCTTTCGAAATTAAGGTATTTGTTCTTTGTAAAATTCTTAATGTTATTAGTTAGTTAATAATTCTTTCACTATACTACAAAGTTTGTCTATGCTTTCTCTAGAAGTGTTTAAATGAGTAACAAACCTATACTCATCATCTTCCATCCCATTTACTTTAATCCCGCGTTCTAACAATCTATTCACTAATTTTTCTTCTTCAATTAGTCCATCTTCTATTTTGAAAAAAACCATGTTAATATCTAGTCTATCCCAAATAATTTCAATACCTTCAATTTTAGATAGAAGATCTGCCATATATTTAGCATTGCCGTGATCTTCTTTTAATCTTTCTGTCATTTCCTCTAGCGCAATAATTCCTGCAGCAGCAATAATCCCAGCTTGTCTCATTCCACCTCCCATAAGTTTTCTGTTTTTTCTAGCTCTGCTTATAAAGTCTTTTCCTCCAACAACTAGTGAACCTATTGGCGCACCTAATCCTTTGGATAAACAAACGTTGATTGTATCTGCATATTTTGCAATCTCTTTTACATGTACTCCTAAATGCACTGCTGCGTTAAATATTCTTGCTCCATCTAAGTGAACAGGAATATTTTTCTTTTTAGCTAACTCATAAATTTCTTTCATGTTTTCTAAAGAAACTACTTTACCAGAACCATGTGCATTTTCCACGCAAATCAAACCTGTAGTCGGATAGTGAATATCTTCCGTAGATCTTATTTTTTTTTCAAGTTCAGAAATATCAAAATGTCCTAAATCTGAATTAACTAAATTTAACTGCACTCCAGCAATTACAGCTGCAGCTCCTACTTCGTGCATTATAATATGCGAGTCATGACCAATAATTATTTCGTCTCCTCTATTAGTATGTGTTAAAATTGCTACTTGATTAGCGAAAGTTCCGCTTGGCACAAACAATGCTGCTTCTTTTCCTAGTAGTGATGCCGCTAATTCTTCTAACTTGTTAACAGTTGGGTCATCACCATAAACGTCGTCACCTACAATTGCTCCTGCCATTGCTTTTCTCATTTTCTCTGTGGGTAATGTAACAGTGTCACTTCTAAAATCTAAGTATTTCATATGATTTCACTCCTCAACACTTTTATTAGGAAATTTCATTGTTTCATCTACTTGCTAAAAGCAATAATTGCTTATTAAAATCTTTCTTCTTTGATTATACTACACGAAACAAAAAATAGAAACAGACTAGTTAATAAACTTGTCTGTTTGTGACATATTCCCACCTACGCTCTCGCAGCGTGAGCAAGAAATGCTAAGAAGAGGGAGACTTCTCGGCTTTTAGGTTGAAATTGAAATTGATATACACACGGCTCACGAAGCTTTTCCTGGATAAATTGTAGCTGTAGTGTATAGGATCTTTCATCTCAGGATGACAGCGTGCAATTTTTATTTAGTAAGCTCTTGAAGAGTTTTAACCGAATTATCAACTTCTTTCATCAAGCCTGAAAGTTGATTTGTTCTTTCTGAAAACTCTTGCATAATAGATGTTGTTTCTTCAGCACTAGCCATTGTTTCTTCTGAAACTGCTGATACTTCCATGATTCCACTATAAATCTTGTCATTAGCTTCTGCAATAAAGTCAATTTCTGCATTTACAGAGCGTATGTATTTACTATTTGTCTTAGCCTTACTATTGATATCACTAAATATTTCATTAGCTTTTGCTATTAATTCTTCTTGTGTGTTGCTTGCAAAATTAAGTTCCGTCATAGATTCAACAGATAAATCACTTTCTTTTAAAAGCTCATTTATTACAATACCAATATCTGCAGACAAATTCTTACTTTGCTCTGCAAGTTTTTTAATTTCTTCTGAAACAACTGCAAATCCTCTACCAGCCTCACCTGCACGTGCACTCTCAATTGATGCATTTAGTGCTAGAAGGTTTGTTTGTTCTGCAATCTTCGTTATCTCACCGGCAAAAGCACTAATGTTTTTTATCCTCATACCCAAAGAACTTATTATTGAGACCACTTGTTCACTATTTTCGTTTACAGTGGTTGCACTTGATTTTAGTTCATCCATAGTGATAATTCCTTCATCAACAAAAGATAACTCCTCTTTTGCAATCACTTCTATATCGTCAGAAATTTTTACAGCATTTTCTATTTTTTCTCTTATATCGCTAATTAAAACTGATTGTTCTTGTATGCTCTCAGCATTTGAAGATGCACCTGCAGAAATTTCTTGCATTGAATTTGAAATGGACCTAGATGAGTCAGCAAAATCACTAACAAACGAGCTTAGTTCTACTGAACTTGCGCCAAGGACGTCTACTGTAGACACAACTCCGTCAAATATTTTTCCTTGCTTTTCTTTAGCTTTCTCAGTCTCGGCTACCCTCACTACAAGATCTGACATCAGGTTTTTTATACGTTTAGTTACTAGATATGAAGCAATAGTCAAAGCAGAAGTAATTGCTATTATTACTATATGCTCTGAAATCATATCAAGTGGCATTTCAAGTATAAAAATGTCTTTAGCTAACCTTAACACAACGGAAGTCATTAAAAATCCTCCAAATATAATTACAAGTTTTAAATTTGAATATAGAATAATAATTAATAAGATCGGCAATAGCAATGCAAAGGAAGACAGCGTGAAAGACGTCAAAAACACTGGCAACCAAATAATTGATATAGGCACCATAAAAATATACTTCATAATAGTACTATTGTTGTTTCTTTTATACACAAACCATCCTGCAAATAGAACTAAGTAAAATATTGAAACAATTGACAACACAACCGTCCACGCTCTAACTCCTATTACACCAACGTAGATAAAGATTATACTCATTAAAAAGATATAAATTTGATTGAAAATAACATATGTTTTATTTTCCAAAGAATTGTTTTGTCTGCTATCGTACATAAAGATTCCTCCAGTTTCTTGATACTTAATTTTTTTCTATCCCCTACACTTTTAATCCATTTATAATACTCAAAAATGTAAGACTTAGTTACTACCAAATATTATACTATAAAGAGTTAAAAAAATAAACACCTCTTTAGTCTCATTTTTAAAAACAAGCAACGATCAGTTGAAATCAGAAAAC
>JAJOKQ010000141.1 GCA_021129785.1 Clostridiales bacterium
CCGCTTTATTTATTGATTCATTTATCAACGATACTTCTTCTTTTCTAAATCTACTAAGCACAAAGTCAGCCAAGTCACAATTTTCTGGTTTTCCTATCCCTATTCTTATTCTACAAAAAGAATCATCTTGTAATTGATATATGATTGACTTCATCCCGTTATGTGTTCCTGCACTTCCTTTTGCCCTGATTCTTATTGATCCTATTTTAATATCAATATCATCGTAGACTACAATAAGTCTATCCGTGCCAATTTTGTAAAACTGCATTACCTCCCTCAAGCTTTCTCCACTTAAGTTCATAAATGTCTGCGGCTTTACTAAGATAACTTTTTCATTCGCAATTCTACCTTCTCCATATAGGGCTTTAAATTTAATTTTTTTTATTTCAATATTATTTTTCATAGCTAGTAAATCAACTGCGCGAAATCCGACATTATGTCTTGTCTCATTATACTTTTTGCCTGGATTGCCCAGTCCTACGATTATATACATTATTTCACCTCTAGGTTGACAAGGGGATTGCTATCCTCTTTGTCTTTTTTCTTGCAGAAGACACGCGAGACATTTACCTGCGCGCATCCCATGTCTTTGTCACTTGCCTCGAAATACTACCAGTCAAATAGTTTGCTAACTGAAATATTTTTATGAATTCTCAAAATAGCTTCACTAAATACAGGTGCAACTGAAATCACTTTAATTTTTCCATTTCGTTTTTCTTCTGGAAGGCGCACAGTATCAGTAACAATAAGCTCTTTAATTGCAGAATTTTGGATTCTTTCAAGTGCAGGTCCCGATAAAATTGGATGTGTACAGCATGCATATACATCTTTAGCCCCAAACTCTTTTAACATATTTGCAGCTTGCGTGATTGTCCCTGCTGTATCAATAAGATCATCTATTAGAATTACATTTTTCCCTTCAATATCTCCAATAACATTCATAATTTCTGACACATTGGCTTGTGGTCGCCTTTTGTCAACTATTGCTATAGGAGCATTTAGGTGATTAGAAAAATTTCTTGCTCTTGTTACGCTACCAATATCTGGAGATACAATGGCTAAGTCTGATATATGCTTTTCTTTAAAATACCTTGCTAAAATTGGTACTCCTAATAAATGATCTACCGGGATATCAAAATACCCTTGAATCTGCGATGCATGCAAGTCCATAGTTAACACTCTATCAGCTCCAACCACTGTTAAAATATCTGCAACTACTTTTGCTGTAATAGGGTCTCTTGCTTTAGCCTTTCTATCTTGCCTTGCATACCCATAGTATGGTAACACCGCGGTGATTCTTCCTGCTGATGCTCTTTTAAATGCATCCATCATTATTAACATTTCCATAAGATTATCATTTACTGGTGGACAAGTTGGTTGAATAATAAATACGTCTACCCCTCTTACTGTTTCGTTAATATTAACAGATATCTCCCCATCACTAAACGTAGTAACCTCTGCTCTACCTAAAGATATTCCTAGTCTATCTGTTATTGCTTCTGCTAATTGTACATTTGCGTTACCACTAAATATTTTTATTTCTCCTCCGATAGTATTCAAGTTTATTTATCCTCCTTAATTTGTAGTCCTTTTCTTTTGACCCATCCTTCTTTGTTCATCTGTCTACTTCTAGCCACAGCTAGTGTTTCTTCTGGTACTTCTCTTGTTATTGTTGAACCACACGCAACATAAGCATTTCTTCTAATAACAATCGGTGCTATCAAGTTAGAATTGCTTCCAATAAATGCATTGTCTTCAATTATTGATTTATGCTTCTCTTTTCCATCATAATTTACCAACACTACTCCACAACCAATATTTACATTTTTTCCTATTTCAGCATCGCCAATATATGATAAATGCGAAGCTTTAGAGTAGTCACCAATTATAGAATTTTTGATTTCTACAAAGTCTCCAATTTTAACATTCTTTCCTATACGACTATTAGGTCTTAAATATGCGTATGGCCCTATACTAGAATGTGTATCTATAGTGCTTTCTATAATAGTTGAGTTTTCTATAGTCACTTGGTTCGCCACCTCGGAATCTGTTATTTTAGAATTATGCTCAATAATACATTCTTTTCCAATAACAGTACTCCCTCTTAAAATAACTCCTGGGTGAATTATTGTGTCTTGCCCTATTTTCACCTCTTTTTCAATATAGGTGTTTGCTGGGTCTATTATAGTTACTCCATTTTCCATATGCATTAAGTTAATGCGTTTTCTCATAACCATTTCTACTTCTGATAATTGCACTCGTGAATTTACTGCCATTATATCATTATATTCTTTGGTTTTATATACTCCAATTTTTTCACCAAACTCCTTGATAATTTCTAGTATGTCTGTAAGGTAATATTCTTTTTGTGCATTCGTATTTTTTATAAGCGGCAGCGCTTTTTTTAAGTCTTTTGAGTCGAAACAATATATGCCTGAATTTATTTCTTTTATTGCTTTTTCCTCGAAAGAGGAATCTTTTTCTTCAACTATTTTCTTTAATTGGCTACCTGCCCTTACTATCCTTCCATAACCAGTTGGGTTGTCTAAGTCAGTAGTTAACACCGTTGCACTATATTGACCATTCTTATGGAAATTCATTAGCTCTCTTAGTGTATTCTTGGTGATTAATGGTCCATCGCCGCACAAAACTATTACTACACCTTCTTGGTCGATGTGTTCGTATGCCATCATAACTGCATGTCCTGTACCTAACTGTGCTTCTTGTACTACTGATTTCACTTTACTAGGCAATGTTTTCTTTACTTCCTCACCTTTGTGCCCTATTACTACTATACATTCTTCTACATTCAAGGAATTGGCAGCATCAATTACATAATTTAACATTGTTTGTCCACAAATTTTGTGCAGCACTTTTGGCATTTGTGATTTCATGCGTTTTCCTTCGCCAGCTGCCAAAATAATTGATTTTATTTTCATATCATTCTCCTCTTTTTTCTTCTACAGTTATGTAACTCTAAGTCTAAAATAGTTTTGAGTCTTCTTTGTATTTACCTTCTACTTATCATTCTAATATATTTCAAAGAAATAAAGAAGTGTTTTTCGTGACTTTACATAAAAAAAAACAAATACGTCATATTCGCATATTTGTTTCTTTAGTATAAGTATTATTCCATAATTTCTTCTACTTCCTCTTCTGTTTCTGTTTTTACTATTACATCTTGATTCATTTTATGATATTCACTAAAAATTGCATCTTGTATTTTGTTTCTTGTTTCAGAATTGATAGGATGAGCGATATCTCTAAAGTCGCCTTCGTTCATCTTTCTGCTTGGCATAGCAATAAACAATCCACTCTGCCCTTCGATGATTTTGATGTCATGCACAACAAATTCGTCGTCAAATGTTACGGAAACTATTGCTTTCATCTTTCCTTCCGTTGCTACTTTTCTTATTCTTACGTCGGTTACTCTCACTGTCATTCACCACCTTCCCAAACTGATGAAAATACTTCAATTTCTGCGTCACTGCCTGCGAGTTCAGTCAATCACGTACCGTGGTACGATCATTCCTTCTCTCTTGTTGCTCCTTGAACTTAAAGCATTTTCATCAGTTTGCCTGTTCTGAAAATACTTCAATTTCTGCAATCCACATACACTCTTAATCTATCTATTCTCCGCGCCGTCGTCATTTCCTTCTTTTATTTCGTAAATTTTCAGATTTTTCTATTGAAACTATTTTACTATGTCACATATTTGTTGGAAATATTTTTATATTTTTGTCTTCATCATTTGTTTCTTCTAGCGTGAGCAAAGATGTGAACTCTTTAACCAATTTTTCCTTAGGTAATTTAGTAGCAATTAACACTCCTACCCCTTCTACCACAGCTCCGAATTCACACATCATTTCTTTCATTCCTCTTATTGTGCCTCCGCCTTTCATGAAGTCATCTATAATTAGTACATGTGCATCTTGTCCTATTGCTCTTTTAGCTAAAGACATGCGTTGCAACCTTCCGGTAGATCCTGATACATAATTAATGCTTACAGTTGAACCCTCGGTTATTTTACTATCTTTTCTAACTATTATTAGCGGTACATTAAGTAGTTTTGCTACTGAAAATGCCAACGGTATTCCCTTGGTTTCAATTGTAACTATACAGTCAATTTTTTTGTCTGAAAATCTGCTTGCCAAAATCTCACTAGCTCTATTCATAAAATATGGTGAGTATATTAAATCAGTCATGTACAAGTAGTTGCCTGGGAGTATTCTGTCTGCTGCATTTAGTCTGTCGCTCATTTCATCTAAAATTTCTTTGCTATATTCACTTGAAATATACGAGCTAAATTTCACTCCCCCTGCCGCTCCAGTGATAGTTCTTATTTTGCCTAATTCCATCTTGTCCATCGCCTGCTTAACTACTACGATATCTTCGCTTACAGTTGATTTAGCTGCATTGAATTTTTCAACAAAATAGTTTAGTGAATATATTCTATTTGGATTAGCACTAAGTATTTTAACAATTGCTGCAACTCTCTCGTTTCGCTTTAATTTGTTCATTTTCATTCCTCGCATTCTCAATAACCTCAGTAATAGTACGAATTTTTTATTCTATATCATATATAATATTCGTTTTTATCTGATTATTCAAGTTTATTTTGTATATTTTATGAGTTGTGATATTATACTCTGTAAGAAATGAAAATATATTAGCGCTAAGAGCTTTTATGTTATATAAGAAACTTAAATTGGAAATACTAAGGTAATCATCATTTATAGGTGTACGCAAGATACAGGAGAGGGAGCTTCGAAATAAAAACAAGATTATCCGGACTAAACGCGCCCTCGTTTTTTGTATAGAACCTTAATCTTAATACTATTTTACAAAGGGAGAGAATAACAATGAACCATATTCATTTAATTGGGATTGGCGGAATTAGTATGAGCGCCATTGCAGAACTTTTACTACATCAAGGCGTAAAAATTTCTGGTTCAGACATAGAAAGTTCAAATATTATTAAAAAACTAAAATCACATGGCGCAGAGGTATTTATAGGGCATAGTACAAGTAATATTAAAAATCCTGATTTAGTGGTATATACTGCAGCGGTACACGAAGACAATCCAGAGCGCGTAGAGGCTAGCAGACTAAATATTCCTCAAATTGATCGCGCTGAGATTTTAGGTAGTATCATGAGTCGATACGATACTCCCGTTGCAATATCTGGGAGCCATGGAAAAACCACAACAACTTCAATGCTTTCAATCTTCTTAGAAAATTCAGGTTTAGATCCTACAATTTTAGTAGGTGGCGAGTTAGATGAAATTGGAGGGAACGTCAAAATAGGCAAAAGTCAGTATTTTATAACTGAAGCTTGCGAATATGTAGAAAGTTTTCTTAAATTCAAGCCATTTATAGGTGTTATTCTTAATATCGACGTAGATCATTTGGACTACTTTCAAGATCTTGAGCATATTAAAAGTTCCTTTAAAAAATTTGCATCTCTTATGCCAAGCAACGGATTTTTAATCGCTTGTGGTGACGACTCAAACACCATGGATATAACTGAAGATTTGGCATGCAATGTTGTTACTTTTGGCATAGAAAATAGTTGTGATTATAAAGCCGAAAACATAATCTTTAACAAACTTGGATATCCTTCTTTTGAAGTGTTTCATTCTGGCGCAAAACTAGGAGATTTTGAACTTAAAGTACGTGGCATACACAATGTCTACAATACTCTTGCTTCAATCGCTATAGCACATATTTTAGGTATATCTAACAACCAGCTTGTAGACAGTGCTAAGCTGTACAAAGGAATACATAGACGTTTTGAGTTTAAAGGTAATGTAAAAGGCGCTGAGATATATGATGATTACGCACATCATCCTGTAGAAATTAAAGCTACTCTTTCGGCAGCTAAGAAGTTTGCAAAAGGGGATATCTGGTGCATTTTTCAACCACATACTTATACACGTACTCGCTCTTTGCTTGAAGATTTTTCAACTTCATTTGATTTAGCCGACCATTTAATTATGGCTGATATTTATGCAGCACGAGAAATAGATGATGGGACTATTCATAGTAAAAATATAATAGAGTTAACTAAACATAATATCGACTCACTCTATATTCAAGATTTTGATGAAATCGCAGAATATCTTTACAATAGCATTAAAGCAAATGATATAGTCATTACAATGGGTGCAGGTGAT
>JAJOKQ010000005.1 GCA_021129785.1 Clostridiales bacterium
ATTGGATTTAATAAGCAGATTCATGTCAAAAAATAATAAAATTAAATGCTTGCCAGCTAAATTTATGTAGAGAAGATAAATAATGAAGTATATAGCAGAAAAAATTCAATTAGGTAAAGTATATATTGAAAAAGAAATTAATCAAATTGTCGCTAATTGTATTGAGTTCGAGGATTACGTTACTGTTAGGAGAGAGTTATGCGACTTTGGTTTTTTAACAAGAACTGATGATGGTAAAGAGTATACACGAAATGAATAAAAGTATTAATATTCTTATTTGAGAAGTTTATTCTCCTAGAAGAATATTTTTTGCATTTAGTCACTAAACATAGTAAAATGGTTATGGGAATAATATTCAACAAAGATGTATCCAAGGGAGAAGTGATGTTTGACAAGATGAGTAAAAAAATGGACGAAATTCAAAATATCATTACTTACAGATTTAAAAATATTTTAGTTTTACAAGAAGCATTAACCCATAGTTCTTATGCTAAAGAATTTAAAAATGGGAAAATTGCATATAACGAAAGATTAGAATTCCTAGGTGATTCTATTTTAGGGCTGGTAGTGAGTGATTACATATTCAATAAATATACTGATTTGCCTGAAGGAGAGCTAACAAAGATAAGAGCAAATGTCGTATGTGAATCTTCGCTTGCTGAAAGAGCTTTGAAAATTAATTTAGGTAATTTTCTAAGGCTAGGGAAAGGCGAACAGTTGTCAGGTGGGAGGAAGCGAGTTTCGATTCTTGCAGATGCAATGGAAGCAGTGATAGGTGCACTGTATATTGATGGAGGTCTTGACGTAGCTAGAAAATTTGTCTTAGCTACTTTTGTTGAGAATGTCGAATTAGCTGCTAGAGGAAAACTAAATAAAGATTATAAAACTCAATTGCAGGAATTGTGGCAGGGAAAGTCTAAAGAAAAAATATGCTATAAAGTTGTGGGAGAAGCAGGTCCTGACCATAATAAGATTTTTGAAATTGAACTCTCTATAGGTAGCAGAGTTCTCGGGATAGGGAAAGGCAAGAGTAAAAAAGAAGCAGAGCAAGAGTCTGCTAAGATGGCATTAGAAAAAATGTTTTAATAATCAAGTGATTCGGGGTGACATGTATGTATTTGAAGCAGATAGAAATACAAGGATTTAAATCATTTGCTGAGAGAATAGAAATGCAATTTGAAAATGGAATCACTGCGGTAGTTGGACCAAATGGTAGCGGAAAGAGTAATATTTCTGACTCTATTCGTTGGGTTTTAGGTGAACAAAGCCCTAAACTCCTTCGAGGCAGTAAAATGGAAGATGTAATTTTTGTGGGGACTACAACTAGAAAACCTGTAGGAATGGCTGAAGTTTCACTAACTCTAGATAATTCTTCTGGAATGCTCCCGCTTGACTATGGTGAAGTTACTATCACTAGACGAGTTTACAGGTCTGGAGAAAGCGAATATTACTTAAATAAATCATCGTGTAGATTGAAAGATATTAGAGAACTACTTATGGATACAGGGATAGGTAAAGAGGGATATTCTATTATTGGACAAGGTAAAATTGACGAGATATTAAACAGTAAGTCAGAAGATAGAATACAAATATTTGAAGAAGCGGCTGGAATAATAAAATATAAAGTAAGAAAAGAAGTTGCAGAGAAAAAATTGAACAAAACTAAAGATAATTTACTAAGAGTTCAAGATATAATTCGTGAGCTTGATAGTCAACTTGAGCCATTAAAAAGGCAAAGTTTAAAAGCAAGCAAATACATTGAGCTTAAGGAAGAACTAAAAGAAATTGAGGTTAGTTTTTATGCGAATGAAATAAGCGCTATTAATAAGAAGCTAACTGATAAACAAGAACAAATAGATGAACTTAATAAAACTATTGATTGCTTGACTGAAGAAAAAGAGCAATTATATGTTTATTTAGAGAAGATGAAAGTAGAATTAAAAGAAAATGAAGAACTATTTTCAAAACATCAAAATGAGTATTACATAACAGTAAATGAAATAGATAAAGCAAAAGGGTTAATTAATTTGCATAAAGAGAAGATTATTAATTGTGAAGAAGAAAAGAAACGATTAGAAAATGAAATTGAAGCGATAATACAAAATGAAAAAACATCTAAGTCTAGGTTAGATCAAAAACTAAGTGAGCTTGAATTAGTTTGTAATCATTTAGATGATGTAGAAATAGAATTGCAAAATAATGAAATTAGATATGATGCTGATATTGTTGATAATTTATCTAAAGAAAGTGAAATGGAGAATGATAAATCTGATATTTTAGATTACATGAATAAAATTGCTGATATGAAAAGCGAAATAAACGGGCTTAAAATATTGATTAAAACGCTAGATGACAGAGCAATTCAAGTAGAAGAAGAAAGCGAAGAAACACGAAAAAGATTAGAAAGAATTAAGACTACTAGTATTGAACATGTAAATGATTTGGAACTTACTAAAGCAGAGATAAGGGAACTAGAGTTAAAACTTAGCAATTATTCCGTAGAAGAGAACAATTTTGAGAAAGAGTCAAGAACGAAAGAGATTAATCTTTTAAAAATTAGAGAAAAGGCGAACAAAATAATAGCTAACATAAATGTCTTAGAGAGAATGGAGAAAGAGCATGATGGCTTCTATAAAGGAGTTAAAAACATTCTTGAAGCATGTAAAAGAAACAAAAATCTTGGACAAGGCATTAATGGTGTTGTTGCTGACTTGATAAATGTTCCTAAAGGATATGAAATTGCGATTGAAACAGCTTTAGGTGCTGCAATTCAGAATATAGTTTCAGAGAATGAGGAAGATGCAAAAAGAATAATTCATCATATGAAAAAAAATTATTTAGGAAGAATCACAGTTTTGCCACTAACTACAATTTCAAATAGGTATATTAGTAATGAAGAAAGAGATTTAATTAATAAGTTTAGTGAAGTCGAAACAGCGTATGATGTGGTTGAATTTGATGCAAAATATAAAAACATATTTTCAAATCTCCTAACACGTGTTTTGATTGTTCCTGATTTAGACGAAGGAACTAAAGTTGCTAAAGCGCTTAAATATAAGTTTAAGATTGTGACTATGGACGGAGATATTATTAATATTGGGGGATCGTTAACTGGTGGTAGTAATTCAAAAGCAAAGATAGGAGTGCTAAGTAGAAAAAGAGAGCTAGAAGATTTAAGAATAGATATTACAAATCTTAATTTGGACAGTAAGCAAATAGAAAGTGAACTTTTACTACTTAAAGATAAGAGGCAATTGTTGAATCTTAATATTGAAAAATTGAAAAAAAGAAAACAAGAACAGGTCCTTAAAGAGGCTACACTTAAGAATAAGGTCGAGCAGATAGACTACGAAAAAAAACAGTTTCTTGAATCATACAAAAGAACATCTGCAGAAATCAATCAACTGAAGAATGCAAAAAAAGAAACACAGGATAAGCTTAAGATAATTGATCAAGAAATACTCGTTTTTAGCGAGAAAATTTCTGCAATTAAAAATAGAATTCATGATGCAAAAGAGGAGTTAGACGATAAAAAAATTGTTGTTGATATTTTGAGAAATAATATTACTAAATTAAAAGTCGAAAAGGCATCGCTTATAGAGAATAAAAAATCTATACTTGCAGAAGTGGACAATTTACAAGATGCTCTTAGAGATAAAGAAGAAGTTATAGATAATAAGAAAGAAGAAATTGTTATATTGAAAAATAAAAAACAAAATTTTGAAGGAATAATGTCAGATGTAGACAATGAAATAGACTTGCTGGTAAGAAAAGCGGAAACTCTTGAAAAAAAGATTGAAGGACTAAAAATCCAAAAAACTGATATAGGGGTTGAAGAAACTAAAACAAGAGATTTGATACAGGGAACTGAGAAAACTATTTTTGATTTGCAAAGCAAAGAGCATAAATTTGATGTAAGCATAACTAAACTTGAGATGCAACAGCAAACAATTATCACAAAATTGTGGGAAGAGTACCAACTAACATACGAACAAATGCTAGATTTAGTTGGAGATAATACTAAAACAAGTAAAACTACAAAAGAAATAAAAATTATAAAAAATGAGTTAAGGGAGTTAGGAAACGTTAATATAGAGGCGATTGTAGAGTATAAAAATGTTAAAGAAAGACATGAATTTCTTAACACACAGCAGAGGGATTTATTTTTGGCGCAAGATTCGCTAAATGGTATTATTAAAGAGATGGAGAAAATAATGAAGAAGCAGTTTAAAGTACAATTTGAGGTAATTAAGAAAAACTTTAACGAGGTTTTTATAAAGCTATTTGG
The DNA here is from genome assembly GCA_021129785.1 of Clostridiales bacterium. Taxonomy (GTDB): domain Bacteria; phylum Bacillota; class Clostridia; order Peptostreptococcales; family NVVX01. The sequence continues at coordinate 4,289 of JAJOKQ010000005.1, forward strand.
TGGTGGCAAGGCAGATTTAATTACAATAGAGGGCGAAAATCATTTGTCATGCGGAGTAGATATAGTGGTTCAGCCACCAGGAAAAAAACTACAGAATTTATCGCTTTTGTCGGGTGGGGAGCGTGCACTAACAGCTATTGCACTACTCTTTGCAATACTCCTTGTTAAGCCAAGCCCATTTTGTGTATTAGATGAGATTGAGGCTTCGCTTGATGATGTCAACGTAAGTAGGTTTGCAAGCTTTTTAAAAGAATTATCTAAAGATACCCAATTTATTGTGGTAACTCATAGAAAAGGAACGATGGAAATTGCAGATGTATTATATGGAGTAACAATGCAAGAACAGGGGATATCTAAATTGGTGTCTGTGAGACTAACAGATGCCAATGAAATTGCAAGCTAGGAGGAATAAAATGTTTGGTAAAAAAGAAGAAAAAGTTTCGCTGTTTAAGAGACTAAAAGAAGGTTTATCTAAAACTAAAAGAGGTATTACAGAAAAAATAGATAATTTGGTGAAATCATTTCACAAAATCGATGATGAACTCTTTGAAGAATTAGAAGAAATACTAATCACAGCTGATATCGGTGTGCAAACAACTTTGGAAATAATTGACGATTTGAAAGATAGAGTTAAGACCGACAAGCTAGAGAATGCAGAAGACATTAAAGAAATTCTTAAAGAAAAGCTAATTGAAATATTAAGTGAGGGTTCATTTGATACTAAATTAAATATTGATCCAAGTCCAGCAATAATACTTGTTGTTGGTGTAAATGGAGTTGGAAAGACCACTTCTATAGGTAAAATTGCTTTCAAGCTAAGAAACCAAGGGAAAAAAGTACTACTTGCAGCGGGTGACACTTTTAGAGCAGCCGCATCTGAGCAACTTAAAATTTGGGGAGATAGAGTAGGAGTTGACGTCATAAAGCACCAAGAAGGTGCTGACTCGTCAGCTGTAATTTATGATGCTATATGTGCAGCAAAAGCAAGAGGAATCGACGTTTTAATTTGTGATACTGCAGGAAGACTTCATAACAAAGTAAATCTTATGAATGAGTTAGCAAAAACATTTAGAGTTATCGACAGAGAGTATAAAAATGCAACGAAAGAAGTTCTTTTGGTACTGGATGCAACTATTGGTCAAAACGCTGTTCAGCAAGCTAAAGTTTTTAAGGAAGCTGCAAATATTTCAGGGTTAGTACTTACAAAACTCGACGGAACTGCCAAAGGCGGGGTAGTAATTAGTATAAGCAGAGAGATTAAAATACCAGTTAAACTAATTGGAGTAGGAGAAAAAATGGAAGATTTACAGGAGTTTGACTCAAAAACATACATTGATGCTCTGTTCGGATAAAAGGTAAGGCAACTATAAAAAACGGGAGTGATGAAATGAAGTTAACAGGTAAAATATTAATTGCACAGGGTGGGGGACCAACCGCAGTAATAAATCAGTCAATGGTAGGGGCTGTATTAGAATCTCGCAAATTCAGCCAAATTACAAAAGTTTATGGAGCAATAAAGGGCGTTGAAGGTATTATAAATGAGAATTTTATGGATTTAACAATGGAGACTACTAACAATCTTGAGAAAGTTGCTGTTACCCCTTCTTCTGCATTGCTATCAACAAGAATTAAGCCAGACGAAGCATATTGCAAAGAAATGTTTCATGTAATGAAAGCACATAACATACGTTATTTTTTTTACATAGGAGGCAATGATTCTGCTGATACAGTAAGGATTGTCAATGAGAGTGCGATTAAAGCTAACTATCAATTTAGAGCAATACATATTCCTAAAACTATTGATAACGA
>JAJOKQ010000056.1 GCA_021129785.1 Clostridiales bacterium
TTTGTTCTAGCACCTCAGCATTTAGTCCTTTACTATCAAACATTTCTCTAATTAGATAGCTATATGGAAATAAATATGGAATATAAGTAGTGATATCTTCGCCATTAACCTTCTCTTGCTCTATTGTTATTTCCTTCTTCTCAATAGGATTTGTGGCAATCCGTCCGTGTTTAATGCTGTCTACAAATGCTTCTAGCCTTGTCATAACGCCAACGTTTGAATCATGTTCGTCTACCTCTATATGCATATATGGCTTTCCTTTCATCTCTTCTTTAAAGTAGTGATTGAGAATCGTATCTGGACCGCATCCATGATATGTAAGATATATAGCGTATAAATTCTTAGTTGACTTTACAATTTTTGCCCCAGCTAAGATATGCTGCCCAAATGGCCAATACATATTAGGATAGTCCTCAGAAATGTCAATTTTGTGAGCATCTAAATTACTTAATGTCAAAACTTTATATCCCATTCCTTTAAGTTTTTCAGGTATTTTCATGTTGAGCCCTTTATCCGCTACTCCATATGCTCTGGTAATCATCACAAAAACTTTATCGTCACCTGAGTTCAGAGCTGTTTTACCTAGCTCCAACATTTCTTTTTCGTATCTCTTAAAGCTCTGCATCCCCTTCTTTAAAGCCAAAGCTGTTTTAATTTTACCTTTTCCAAGCTGCTTTCCTATATTTAGCATAGTAGTCATCATGTATTTTTTCCCAAATTTCAACGAAAGTGCAGGTGAAAGAAGTTTTATACCCTTACCTTCTAAATCCATAAGGTCAGCCACAATCTTGGGAGCAGTCTGAATATAGACACAAGCATAATTCTCTCTTGACTTTGATGTTTCATGTTTCATCGTGTGAACACTTGGAAGAAATAAATAATCTATTCCTTTAGTAATTAAGTTAGCGACGTGCCCATTAATCAGTTTAATTGGATAACATGTTTCGTCCATAGAATACATCTGACTTTGTTCAACAACTTGTTCATTCGTTGCCTCCGAAAGAATTACATTAAATCCTAGTTCTTTAAAAAAAGCGTTAAAGAGTGGGAATAATTTATGCATAAATAATACTCGTGGAATTCCTATTGTTAATTTGCTACTATCAATCTCTTTACTGCACCCTGCCATAAATAACTGATTTGCTTTATCTTGTATATCAACACTCTTAGCATTCACACTTACTTTAGAAGGTTTTCTCCCGTTTTCTTCTTGCGCTAATATCCCTACACCTACTGCACCAAGGACACTAAAATATGGTGGTACAATAATATCTTTTTTTAAAACTGCCCTAAATGCATTTACAACAGATTGATTATACGCAATTCCACCTTGAAGCAGAATTTTCTTTCCTATAGGTTTATTTACTACAACTCTATTTAAATAGTTGTTAACAATAGAATAGCTTAATCCAGCAGTTATATCTTCTTTGTTTTCTCCTTTCATCAATGCTTTGGAAATATTGCCCTCAATAAACACCGTACAGCGATTGCCTAAGTTTAGTGGATTTCGACCTTTAAGCGCAAACCTCTCATAGTCGTCAATCTCAATTTCTAATTTTTTTGCCTGCTCCTCAATAAATGACCCTGTACCAGCTGCACAAATTTTATTCATTTCAAAATTCACAACACTACCGTTTTCAATTTGAATATACTTTGAATCTTGTCCTCCAATTTCAAAAATAGTGTCAACCTCAGGAAAAAAATGAAATGCTCCTTTTGCTTGAGCAGTAATCTCATTAATCACTATATTAGCTTTCATTTCCTTGCCAATTAGTATTCTACCTGATCCCGTAGTCCCTATCGAAACAATATTTAATCTACCTTCATATTCTTTAAGTATAGAATCCATACCTGCCTTTACAGCTTTTCTTGGGTTTCCTCTTGTTCTTAAATACCTATGAGAAACAACATTGCTTTTATCATCAAGAAGAACAATATTTGTACTTGTTGATCCTATATCTATACCTATACTTCCTTCTATAGTACCTTCTGCTGGTACGTTTACATGTTTATTAATAGCGTCGTTCATTCCATATGAAGCAAGCGCCTCTAAAGTACATCCCTGCTGTTCTTTAGAATTTTCTGTTTCTACCATTTCACCTGCAATATTCTCTAACCTTCCTATTTTCATGCTCTTTTTTGCAATAATTGCAGCACCGATGGCAGAGATTATTGCTGGCTTCTTAGGTATTATTAGTTCATCTTCTTTGAATTTAAAAACATCAATTAATGATCTACAGACTCCTTTATTTAGTGCAACCCCACCAGCAAACAGTACCTGGCTAGCAATTTCATTTCGTTGCACAACATTTGCCTTATAGTTTCTTACTAATGCATAGGATAAACCAAGCAATATGTCCTCAATTCTCGCTCCATCTTGCTGATGGTGTATCATATCAGTTTTCGAAAACACACTGCATCGTCCTGCAATTCTAGGGATTTTCGTGGCTTTTTCTGTGTGCTTAGAATAATCATCTAACTCTATTCCCAGCCTTGAAACTTGTTCTTCTAAAAATGATCCTGTTCCTGCTGAACAGCTTGAATTCGAGAAAATTCTAATGTTAGATATTGAATCTTTGCCAAATCCAGTAATATACCTCGAATTTTGAGCACCAATCTCCATTATAGACTTGGTTTCTGAATTTACGTAAAGTGCTCCTTCAATCAGCGCAGAAATATTATTAACACTATAATTATCAGCAGCTTTCCCTTGACTTCCTGTTACTCCAACGTAACAATCACGTATTTTAAATCTATCTACAATCAAAACTAGTTCTTCTTTTAATGCTTTAATAGCATCACCATGATGAAAAATATAGTTATCATAGATCTTTTCGTCTGCATTGTCCAATACCACACACTTCAAAGTAGAATATCCTATATCTATTCCTACACCGTATTTCACAACATCAACCTCCGTCGCTAATAGTAATCTTTATCATTTACTTTTCTTTTTAATTATAGTATACTAATAGTAGAAAATTCGTATCTCTAGATACTATTTTAAATGGAGGCCCCATGGAGCAAATAATTGATATGCTATCGTATTCAACTTTATTTAAAGGTAAAACACCTACTGATATTGAAAATGCACTCCGTACAATTGATTATTTCATCAAGTCTTATAAGTCAGGCGAGTTGATATTTGGAGTTACACAAAAATCTGAACATATTGGAATTATTCTTGATGGTAGCATTGAAGTACAAAAAAATTTAGCATCAGGTAATATTGTCACGCTTCTAAACAAGAACAAAGGTGAATTATTTGGGGAAGGCTCAGTTTTTTCCGACAGTTTAACATATCCTAGCGACATTTTCGCTAAATCTCCCAGCACTATATTACACGTTTCAAAAGATAATATTCTTCACCTGATTAGTAACGATTCTATATTACTAAGCAATTTTCTTAGTTCCTTAGCTAATCGTGTGCTGATGTTAAATTTGAAAACCGAGCTCCTATCTTATCGATCTATTCAAAAAAAAATAGCCTTTTCTCTTTTATACCTAATGAATGAGTTTAGAAGCGGTGATATTATTGAACTTCCGTACTCTAAGAAATCTTGGTCCGAATATCTCAACACGTCGCGCCCTTCTTTGTCACGAGAACTAAAAGTTTTAGTTGAGCGCAATATACTTTTTGTATGCAACAGAAAAATCAAGATAATAGATAATGCTGCTTTACTCTCAATACTACACGATTAACAGCTTTTGCGTAAATTTTATAAATCTAGATTTGAAAGGATAATGTAAAATGATAGTTGCTAAAAACGTTACAAAAATTTATGGTAAATTTAAAACAGAAGTAAAAGCACTAGATAATGTCACCCTAAACATTAAAACTTCAAGCTTTGTAGCAGTTCGTGGTCCGTCTGGAAGCGGGAAATCTACCTTGCTGAATATTTTAGGTTGCTTAGAAAAACCTACAAGCGGCACTGCACTGATTGATGGTGTAGATATTTCCCTGCTCAGCGATCTTGAACTTACCAAAATACGACGGAATAAAATTGGTTTTATATTTCAAAACTATAATCTTATACCCACTTTAACAGCTATAGAAAACATAAGTCTTCCGATGATGTTCAATAAGAAATCTGCAAAAGAGATTAAAATCCGCGCTGATAAACTGTTGAAAATGGTAGATATGCATAATAGATCTAGACATAAGCCTTCTGAATTAAGTGGCGGTGAACAGCAACGAGTTGCAATAGCAAGAGCTTTGGCAAACGAACCTAAGCTAATTATAGGTGACGAACCAACAGGAAATCTTGATAGCAAAACAGGTGCAATCATTATGAATTACCTGCAAGAACTAAATTCGAATGGATGCACAATGCTCCTTGTAACTCACGACCCTGAAATCTCTGCTCTAGCTAACAATGTTGTGCAAATAAAAGACGGGCAAATAGTATCAAGTACGCTACCAAAGGAGGATGTTTAAAATGCATTTAGCTAATATTTTGAAGTTAATATTTAGAAACCTAAGGGAGAGAAAAATCAGATCCTTCCTTACTATATTAAGCATTGCTGTTGGAATAGCAAGTATCATATCTTTAATAATTATTAGTCAAAGTATGGAACACGCTGTTAGTGCACGCCTTAAAGGAACAGCAGATGTAATTAGAGTCGTCCCAGGACATGTAGTGCCAGGAAGAGATTTTGTTCCCTACGGCTCATTTGACGAAAGCGATGTAGATTTAGTCAAAAAAATAGATGGTATTGATGATGTCTCTAGTTGGATGGTTGAAATCGCAGAAATTGAGTATGGCGGTAAATTTGCACCAGTTGAATTAATGGGAGGTAGCCCCCTTGACATTAATAGATTCTTTGGAGACGTGGTAAAACTAACCGAGGGAAGAATGATAAATGAAGGTGCTAATAGAGAAGCAATACTTAGTACTTCTACTCTTGAGCACATCAATAGATGGCTGGGTTCTGATTTGAAAGTCGGGGATGTTTTCTTAGTAAATGGTCTAGAGTTTAATATAGTTGGGCTTATGGCATACGATTTAGCAGGTGTAGAGGTTAGCCATAGGATGCTAGTTTCTAAACAAGCCGTAATTGAAACAACAAATTCAAATGACGTCATGCTCATGCTGGTTAGAGCAGAAGATTTAACAAATATTAGAGAACTTACTGACGTGATAGAAGAAGCCCTTGATACAAAGCATGGCGTCTCAGGCTTAACTACAGCAATTGCTACCGAAGCAGTTCTAGACGGAGTCGCTTTAGTCTCTCTCACTATTCAAGCAGTTGTCGTTGGAATAGCATCTATTGCACTTATATCAGGAGGGCTCGGTATAATTAACACGATGCTAATGTCTGTTTTGGAGAGGACGAGAGAAATTGGAATAATGAAGGCAACAGGTGCAACGAATAAAGATATTCTAAACATATTTATTATGGAATCATTACTCATTAGTTTAGTCGGTGGTATTTTGGGGGTAGCTACAGGTGTTGGCGTAAGCTATACAATAGCTACTATAATATCTAGATTTGTTTTAGCAAATATGTCCATTATTATAAGTCCTGTAGTTATTCTTTCTGGCCTAATTATTGCAATCATAGTTGGCGTTCTTGGCGGAATTATCCCTGCAAGCAAAGCTTCTAAGCTTAGTCCAGTCGAAGCTTTAAGATATAATTAATCATTATCTACACACAAAGACAAAAAAATGAACGCTTCCAAATTACTGGAAGCGTTCATTTTACTGGCACGCCCTAAGGGAGTCGAACCCCTAACCTCCTGATCCGTAGTCAAGCACTCTATCCAATTGAGCCAAGGGCGCATATCTTTTAAATATTATATATATATTTATTACAAGAGTATAAAAAAATTGGAGGCGACACCCAGATTTGAACTGGGGATAGAGGTTTTGCAGACCTCTGCCTTACCACTTGGCTATGCCGCCTTAAAAGTATATGAAATTAAATTCTTTATTTCATATATTTTTATCTAATTCTAAATAAAAAAAATGGTGATCCATCCGCGACTCGAACGCGGGACACCCTGATTAAAAGTCAGGTGCTCTACCAAC
>JAJOKQ010000108.1 GCA_021129785.1 Clostridiales bacterium
TTGTGGTATTAACAACCGCATCTATATTTGCATTGAATTTTACAATTGGAATTGTGCAAAAGAAACAAATCAAAAATTATAAGTTCTTAAATCAACTGCTTATATATACTTTTATTCAGCTTGGCTTAACTTGTATTTTGCTAATAGCATCTGTTATAGAAGCCTTTATTTCACCAGTTTTTATGATGTTGATTCTTCGGTTTATAAACTGATTTATTATGTATCTTAAAATATTAGCAGGATTTCTATAAGTTTTATTGAATATAGAAATATAGACAGGTTGAATATTATACTGACGAGGAGTTTTTGTATGTACGAACTTATTTCTGATTTTGGAACATATTTGACTTATGAAAAACGCATTTCTAAAAACACGTTAGATTCCTATAAACGTGATATATCTCAATATATTCTGTACTTGCATAATAGTAATATAAGAAACATAAGTGTTGCAAATAATACAACTATAATTACATATTTGATTTTTCTTCAAAAAGAAAAAAAATCAGCATCTACAATAGCTAGGAGCTTGTCTTCTTTAAAAACTTTTTATCGTTTCTTAATGTATAAGAAAATTGTTGATACCGACCCAACGTTTAATTTAGAGTCGCCTAAGCAGAAAAAAAAGAAATTGCCTGTTCTTGCTATAGATGAAATTAAAAACCTACTCAATCAACCTAAAGCTACAAGTGCAAAGGGAGCGCGTGATAAAGCAATGTTAGAACTTTTGTATGCGACAGGAATGAAAGTTACTGAACTTATCTCATTAAAAATTGATGATGTTTTCTTAGACTTGTCTTTCGTAAAATGCTACAATGGAGAGCGTGAAAGAATTGTTCCTATAGGTAGAGTGGCATTAGATGCACTTAATGAGTATATGAAAGAGTATAGAGTGAAGCATATTAAAAATTTAGACAAAAAAATATTATTTTTGAATAGTTCAGGGGAAGGTTTAACACGACAAGGTTTGTGGAAAATACTTAAGCATTATGCAAAGCAAGCTAATCTAAATAAGACGATAACTCCACAAACTATTAGGCATTCATTTGCTGCTCACATGATCCAAAACGGTGCAGATTTAAACTCAATTCAAGAAATACTTGGACATGCAGATATTTCTACTACACAAATTTATACGCAATTTGCCAAGAGGAAAATAAAAGACGTTTATGCTAAAACGCACCCTAGAGCATAAATCAAGACAAGGGGACAGGGACTTGTCTTGTTACAAAAAAAAGGAGGAAAAATTATGATTAACAGAGTTGTACTTTTAGTTATAGACAGTGTAGGCATTGGATATTTACCAGATGCAGATAAATATGGAGACTATGGTGCCAACACTCTAGGTAATATAGCATTACATACTGGAGGTATATCATTACCTAATATGAGAGCTTTAGGACTAGGTAATATCGATGAAATAAAAGGAGTAGAACCAATAGCTGACCCAACGGGTGCTTTTGGACGTGCCAATGAACTTTCTTCTGGTAAAGATACAACTACAGGTCATTGGGAAATAACAGGTTTGTATGTTGAAGAGCCATTTAATACTTTCCCTAATGGATTTTCTGAGGAAATTATTAAGGAGTTTGAAAATAGAATAGGTAAAAAGACTTTAGGCAATTATGCAGCTTCTGGAACAGTAATTATTGAAGATTTGGGAAAAAAACATTTGGAAACCGGGTACCCAATTGTATATACTTCTGCTGATAGTGTTTTTCAAATTGCTGCTCATGAAGATATTATCTCAGTACCAGAACTATATAAAATGTGTGAAATAGCAAGAGAGATTATGATGGGAGAAAATGCTGTAGCAAGAATAATTGCTAGACCTTTTGATGGAGAACTTGGTAGTTTTCAAAGAACAACTAATAGAAAAGACTATTCTTTAGACCCACCCTCTAAGACAGTTTTAGATTTAGCTAAAAATGAAGGATTAGAGGTTATTGGAATTGGAAAAATTGAAGATATCTTTAATAGTAAAGGCATTACTAGCGCAATACATACAAAAAGTAATATGTCGGGTGTTGATGCTACTATTGAGAGTTTGAATAAGGAAAGTAAGGGTATAATATTTACGAATCTTGTAGACTTTGACGCCAAATATGGCCATAGAAGAAATCCTGAAGGTTATAAGGATGCACTAGAAGCGTTTGACAAAAGAGTACCCGATATACTGGCTGCAATGAATGATGATGATATATTAATAATTACTGCAGACCATGGTAATGATCCAACGTTTAAAGGAACAGACCATACTAGAGAGTATGTTCCAATACTTGTTTATGGTAAAGAAATTAAGAGTAATGTTAATTTAGGAACGAGAAAATCGTTCGCTGACATTGCCAAAACAATTTCAGAATTTTTAAGAATATCAGATACAGGTGTTGGTGAAAGCTTTGCAGAATTAGCACTTAAAAAATAGGGAGTGATTCGGATGACATTATTAGAAAAAATAGAACAAACGAGTAGCTATATTCGAAAAATTTTAAGGGATAAACCTAAAGTAGGGTTAATATTAGGGTCAGGACTAGGAGTCCTCGCTGATGAAATAGATAGCCCGCAGGTTATTCCATATAATGAAATACCACATTTTCCTGTTTCTACGGTTGAGGGGCATGCTGGTGAATTAGTTTGCGGAACATTAAAAGGAAAGCATGTTTTAGCTATGAAAGGCAGATTTCATTATTATGAGGGATATACTATGGAAGAAGTAACTTTTCCAGTTAGAGTTATGAAAGCGCTTGGTATCGGCACTGTAATTGTAACTAATGCAGCCGGAGGAGTTAATACTGAATTTGAACCAGGAGATTTAATGATAATAGAGGATCATATTAATTTTGCATTTGATAATCCTTTGATGGGAAAAAACTTTAACGAACTAGGCGAAAGATTTACAGATATGTCTAATGCATACAACAAGGACTTGGTTAAAGTTGCGGAAGATGTAGCCAAACTAATAAGAATGAAAATAAGAAAGGGAACATATACCTTTATGTCAGGACCAACATATGAGACACCTGCAGAAGTTAGAATGATAAAGTTCCTTGGTGGAGATGCTGTTGGAATGTCAACAGTCCCAGAAGTTATGGTAGCAGTACATAGTGGGATGAAAGTTCTAGGGATTTCTTGCATAAGTAATATGGCAGCAGGAATTTTAGATCAACCCCTAAACCACGAAGAAGTTATTGAAACAACACAAATAGTAAAAGCACAGTTTATATCATATATAAAGCAAATTTTGTTGAAAATTTAAATATTGGTAAGTTATAGAACAATCAAAAAAACATATAAGGGGATTACAAAATGAGTAATTTATTAAAAGAAGTAAATGAAGCGAGTAAGTACATTTTAAGTAAAACAGGTAGAAACCCAAAAATTGGCCTGATTTTAGGTTCTGGATTAGGTGATTTAGCAGATCAGATAGCTAAAGGTGTTAGTATAGATTACAAAGACATACCGCACTTTCCAACGTCAACTGTCGAAGGACACGCAGGTAGACTTGTTGTTGGAATGTTAGAAGGAAAAGAAGTTATAGCTATGAAAGGCAGATTTCACTATTATGAAGGCTATTCAATGCAACAAGTAACGTTTCCAGTAAGGGTTATGCAAAAACTAGGTGTTGAGCTTATTATTGTAACTAATGCATGCGGGGGATTAAACCCTCATTTTCATGCTGGAGCTTTAATGATTATTAATGACCATATAAACTTTACAGGAGATAATCCATTGCTTGGCAAAAACGAAAAATCTTTTGGACCAAGATTTCCTGATATGTCAAATGCGTACGATAGTAAATTAGTTAAACTAGCGCACAAAGTAGGAGAAAAACTTGGAGTGCAGACTTTTGAAGGTGTATATTTATCTATCTCTGGGCCAAACTATTTGGCAAAGGCTGAGCTTACTATGGTTAGAAGATTAGGCGCAGACACAATAGGAATGTCTACTGTTCCAGAAGTTATCGTAGCGAGTCATGCAGGCATTAAAGTCATTGGGATTTCATGCATTACAGATATGGCTATTCCGGATGAATTACATTCCGTTAGTCATGAACAAGTAATGGAAATGGCAAGTCAGACGAAACCTAAGTTTATTAAACTTGTTAAAGGAATTTTAAATGAGGTGCAGCTTTAATGAGCATAGTTGACATAATACTAAAAAAAAGAAATGGTAAATTTCTTAGTAAAGAAGAAATTGATTTTTTTATTCAGGGCTATACAGAAGGAACAATTCCTGATTATCAAGCTTCTTCACTATTAATGGCAATATATTTTCAAAAAATGTCAAAGGAAGAAACTGCATATTTGACAGAGGCTATGATGAATTCTGGACAGTTAGTTAATCTAGCAGGAATTGAAGGAATTAAGGTAGACAAGCATAGCACAGGTGGTGTTGGCGACAAGACTACAATTGCTTTAGGTGCAATGGTAGCAGCGTGTGGTGTTCCTGTTGCAAAAATGTCAGGCAGAGGACTCGGTCATACAGGCGGAACAATAGATAAGTTGGAATCAATTCCTGGATTTTCTGTAGAGCTATCTATTGATCAATTTATAGAAAATGTTAATAAAATTAAAATAGCTGTAATGGGACAAACAAATGATTTAGCTCCTGCGGATAAAAAATTGTATTCGCTTAGAGATGTTACTGGTACTGTAGATAATATTTCTTTAATTGCTGGTAGTATAATGTCTAAAAAACTAGCAGCAGGTGCTGATGCAATATTACTAGATGTAAAAACAGGAAATGGCGCTTTTATGAAAGATATTGACTCTTCCTTTGAACTGGCTAGAGAAATGGTTTCGATTGGTAACAAAATGAAAAGAGATACAATCGCAATAGTTACAGATATGGATCAACCACTTGGCTTAGCTATAGGAAACAGTTTAGAAGTAAAAGAAGCAATTGAAACACTAAAAGGGAATGGACCAGAAGACTTTACAAACTTATGTGAAGAATTAGGAGCATATATGCTCATTCTAGCAAAAAAAGTTTCGACTGTTGAAGAAGGAAAGAAAATGATACAAGAAGTAGTCAAATCTGGTGAAGCTCTAAAAGTTTTCAAAAAATTTATAGCGTCCCAAGGTGGTGACGTAGATTATATAGAAAACATTGACTTACTCCCAAAATCAAACTACGTCTATGAGCTTAAATCAGAGAAAACAGGCTATGTAAGTCAAATAAAGGCTATGGATATTGGAATTGCAGCTTTGCTTTTAGGTGCAGGTAGAGAAAGAAAAGACAGCATAATTGACTTGTCTGTAGGGATACTTTTGAATAAAAAAGTGGGAGACTCAGTTAAAAAAGGGGAAATTCTAGCTAATATTCATTATAACGACGAATTAAAAAAAGTGTTGGCTCTAGAAAAATTAAATTATGCTTATAAAATCACTAAAGATAAACCAATTTTAAGACCTTTGATTCATGGGATAGTATCTGATACAGGAATAGAAAAAATATAGACGTAATAGAAATATAGTAAAAATCTTTGAATATATTAAAAGACTCCTTATTGTATAATGAACTAAGTTGATGGAAAACCTATTAAAAAATACAATGGTAGTGTTACGAGGGGGATAATATGATTTCAAGAAAAAAAATTGACGAAATTGTTAAAATAATTGTAGTAAATGTAAAGCCTGAAAGAGTAATTCTGTTTGGTTCTTAGGCTGAAGATGTACCTAATGAAGATAGTGATTTGGACATACTAGTTGTAAATAATACGAGTATCCCAAGGCATAGAAGATCAAGAGAAATAAGAAAATATCTTAGGGGAGTTAAAGTACCTATTGATCTGATTGTTTACACGCAGGAAGAAATAGATGATTGGAAAGATCAGAAGCATGCCTTTATTAATAAAATATTAGAAAAGGGGCAAGAGCTTTATGGAGAAAAGGGTTGGATTAATTAAAGAATGGATACGTGAACTCGTCCAGCTATGCTGAACATCGGGGAAC